>JAHBXU010000103.1 GCA_019636315.1 Planctomycetaceae bacterium
GGCGGTGCGTCAGGTGTGAACTACCTTGCCGAATTGCTCAAAAGGTTGCGTGACAGCAGGAGGTGTAAAGCAACGTGAAACAAGATTGTGACGGCGCCGCCGTCTGTGAATGGTTCTGCGGACTGGGACTCTTTTCTCGGAGGACAGCAGATGTCGGTCATTCCCGTGACGTTGACGCGTGATCAAGTCCGTGAGATCGACGGACGCGCAGCCGCCGAGTACGGAATCTCGGGCCTGGTGCTGATGGAAAACGCCGGCCGCGGCGCGGCGGACCTCCTCTTGCGCCAAGGGGCGCGAGGGGCGATTTGCGTCTGCTGCGGAAAGGGCAATAACGGCGGCGACGGATTCGTGATCGCAAGACATCTCGAAGCGGCCGGCGCCGACGTGCATGTCTTGCTGGCGGCCGATCCGGAAGCATTGACCGGTGATGCGGCGGTCAATTTTGCGATACTCCGCGCGGCGGGGACTCCCCATCGCGTGATGACGGAAGAGGGGCATGACGCCGTTTCTCGCCGGCTGATGAGTGCCGGCTGGATCGTCGACGCACTCCTCGGAACCGGCGCCCAGGGGGTCGTGCGCGGAGACTACGCGACACTGATTGAGGCGATCAACAGTTCCCCAGCGCCAGTGCTTGCCGTCGATCTCCCTTCGGGACTCGACTGCGACCTCGGCAGCCCGTTGGAAACGTGCGTCCGCGCCGATCTGACGGCGACGTTTGTGGCGCGCAAGGTGGGCTTCGACGTTCCCGAATCACGACCGTGGACCGGGCCGGTCAGCGTGCTGCCGATCGGAGTTCCCCGACAGTTGTTGGCTGCCTACAATCTTTGACCCTCGCGCATGCGCGGGTTCGTTCTTGAGGTTTTCTGCAGATTTTTTTCCAACACGGGGCAATCAATAGCGTACTAAGTAAAAGGTCGCGGGGATTGGAAATCAGTTTTCGGCTGCGAGCCGAAAGGTCCAGACACCCTGGGCCGGACGCTCGTTTTTTTGCCTGGAATCCCGCAGGAGGAACACAATGAATTTGAATCAGAACAGTCGGTTTGGATTGGGTGCGGCGGTTGCCGGGGCATGCCTCATCGCTGCCGCAATGGGAGTCGCGCAACAGCAGCTTAAGTTGCCGGATGCGAGTCCTGGCGTGGTCCAGGCGGAGGCCATCTCGGGGACGTTTCGCGACGTCGCCAAGGCGGTGTTGCCCGCTGTGGTTTCCATCGAGACCCGGACAAAATCAATCGCCATCGGCGGACCTGGCGGAAGGAATCCGCTGCAGGAGGAATTTCTCAAGCGGTATCTGCCCGAAGGGTTTGATCTGAACGAACAGTTTCAGCAACGGCAAATGCCGCAGCAGCGCGGCAGCGGATCGGGCTTCATCATTGACGGCAGCGGCGTCATCATGACGAACGCCCACGTCCTGATGGGAGCGGAACGCGTGATTGTCAAGCTGGACGACGGACGCGAACTGGACGCCCTCGAATGGCACGCGGACCCGCGGTCCGATGTGGCCATCATCCGGATCGACGCCGGCGGACCGCTGCCGCAAATCCCCTTCGGCGACAGCGACGAAATGGAAATCGGCGACTGGGTGCTCGCGCTGGGCAATCCGTTTGACGTCGGCACCACCGTGACCTCGGGCATCATCAGCGCCAAGGGACGGAATGCGGGCATCAACGAGCGTGAAAGCTATCTGCAGACGGACGCGGCGATCAATCCCGGCAACAGCGGTGGTCCGCTCGTCAATCTGCGGGGCGAGGTCATCGGCATCAATACGGCGATTTCCACTCGCAGCGGCGGCTATGACGGCGTGGGGTTTGCAATCCCCGTCGACAATGCCCGCTGGGTGGCGGATCAACTGATGGCCACGGGGTCGGTCAAGCGGGCTTACCTGGGTGTGCAGCTTCAAGGGATGACTCCGCAACTGCGACAGCAGTTCGGCGTTCCGAACGGCCACGGCGCCCTGGTGAACCACGTGTACGACGGATCGCCCGCCGGTGATGCCGGCCTGCAGCCGGGAGACGTGATCGTCGGGTTTGCCGGACACGATGTGCAACACAGCACGCATCTGCAGGGCATCGTCGAGCGGTTGGACGTCGGCAAGTCCTATCCGATGACAGTCCTTCGCGATGGCAAGCAAGTCACGTTCGACGTCAATCTCCGCGAAATGCCCGGCGACTTTACACCGGCTCTGCAGCGCTCGAATGGATCGAAGTCGACGCCGCAGCACGAAGAGAACTTCAACCAGTTGGGCCTGTCGATCGGATCGACGCAGGGAGAAGAGGCGAAGAAGTTCGAGATTCCTGCGGAGGTGTCGGGCGTGCTCGTCACTTCGGTGGATCCGAACGGCCCCGCCGCACAGGTTGGCGTTCGCCCCGGCGACATCGTCGAGCGAGTGGGCAATCAGAAAGTGGCCACTCCGGAAGAGTTCCAGGCGGCTCTTGATAAGTCACCTGTGAAGGATGGAGTGGTGATGCTTGTCCGCCGCGGCGATTCAACGCACTTCGTGGTTGTTGAAGCCGTCAAGTAATCGACGCGCAACGGTTCGTGAAACGGCCGACGCCCGCGGGATAATTCCCGTGGGCGTCTGGCGTCTTTGTGGTCATCGCAAGACGCGGCGCCTCCGCCCACGTTACTCGTATTCCCACTTCGTCGCCCACGGGTCATCCATCTGCTCCTGGAACTCCCTGAGCCGCGCTTTGTACTTCTCCAACACATCGGCATGCTGGCTGTCATCAGCCAGATTGGTGCGTTCATGCGGATCGATGCGGATGTCGTAGAGCTCGAAGGCGGGACGGTGGATGTACTCTCCCACGGTCTTCTGCCCATACGGGGCGCCTTCACCCTGCCGAAACTGTGCCTGCCAGCTTGACGCAGCCCATAGATCGCTGGCGAACGGGTACGGCAGGCCGTGGGCGATATTCCAGATGAGTTTGTACTGCTGATCCCTTATGACCCGCATGGGGTAATACATCTGGATCTCATGGAATGTGTGCGACGCGAAGATGGTCTCGTGATGTTCCGCGTCTGGATCGCCGAGAATGGGGATCCAACTCCTGCCGTGATACTGACGGAATCGCTCTTTTCGTCCCCGGTTCTCTCGCGCGACGGGGGAATCTTTCCAGAACGCATCGGGATCGATCCAATGCTTTGGGGCGTTGGCGTCCGGATCGAGTCCGCCGGCGAAGTCCAGCAATGAGGGCGTGATGTCGATATGGGAGATCATGGCTTCGCTGACGATGCCGCGCCGCGGTTCATACGGGTTGCGGACGATGAACGGCACGCGGAGTCCGGCTTCATAAACGGTCGTCTTGCCGCCGGCGAACGCCATTCCGTGGTCGGAAGTGAAGACGAAGAGCGTTTTGTCCCACAGATCGGCCTGCTTGAGGATCTCGACGAGCCTCGCGACGCCCTGATCGACCCGGGCACACGACTGGTAGTAATGGGCCAGTTCCTCACGGGTATCCGGTGTGTCCGGAAGAAATGCCGGAACGATGACGTCTTCCGGGGCGAAGAACACCTCCTGGACGCCGTCATGAGCCCCCTGATTCGGCCGGTTGCCAAACAGATCGGGCTTCAATTCGCGTTTCGATGTTTCATCCTTTCCTCCGCCACGATGCGGATCGCTGGTGCCGATGTAGAGGAAGAACGGCCGGTCATCCGAGGTGTCGGTCAGAAACTTGCGACACTGCTCCGCCATCTGCACGGCATTGCGACCATTTCCCTTCAGATAGGTTTCAAAGTGATAAACCTCTTCGGGCGCGACGTGGTGCTTTCCGATCTGAGCTGTGCGATAACCGGCAGCAGCCAGCACGCGCGGCATCGCCAGACTGACGACATTCGCAAATGACGAAAACTTGTGATCGTCATGCTGATGGCCGTACTGCCCATTCGTATGATTGTGCAGCCCGCTCATCACGACCGAGCGGCTCGCGCTGCAACTCGCCGTCGTCGCAAACGCGTTCTTGAACAGCGTGCCATCTGCGGCAACGGCGTCGATGGCCGGACTCGCCGCCACAGGATCCCCGTAGCAACCGAGCGTTGGACTTTCGTCATCGGTAATGAAGAACACAATGTTCCGCTCGGCAGCGGGCAGCAGTGCAGACGGTGCGGCGAACAGTGCAACAGCGAAGAGGAGTCGGGACATGGCAACTCGGTCACGGTTTTTGAGATGAGGACATCTTGCCCCATCTTGACACATCATCCGATCAGGAAACAGTCACGCGCCACGGTTGCGTGTATGCCAAGATCTTCGGCGGCGGGAACCGTCGCTGACGCTCCCGGCTCTGGATGATCGTTCTGCGGGGGTCATGGTTTCAGGCGACGATCCACGTGAACCGAACACCCCGGACGTGCCGCGCGGAACTCATCAATCGCAGGGATCGTCACGTGGGAGCAGGAATGCAGATTGAGTTGAGTGAGAGACGTCACTCTGCTGAGAGAAGCAAGATACTGATCGCGGATTGGACAGAAGACCACTTCTAAGGACCTGAGATGCGGCAATCGGGCCAACTGAGGAAATCCCCGTCCGCAGAGACGGGTATGGCCCAGTTCGAGCCTCTGCAGCGACTGCAGTTTGGCAATGTGCGGCATCCAGTCATCAGTGGCGTTCGTGTAGTTCAGATCGAGTCGCGTCAGCTTCGGAAACAGATGCAGTTGCTGCACGAGTTCCTCAGGGATGACGACGCGACCGCCTGCGGGACGGCCGGCCGGGCAGATGCGGGCCGTCACCACCTGATCCAGGAGGCCCCCTGTCGGCGGGAAGGAATGCGACGTCGCTGTCAAACGCCGGAGCCATTCCGGCCCGACCTCGCGATACTCAACCCGCCCTCCGATCGATTCAATCTGCGAGACGAGTCGCCCCCGCACCTGAAACGGATACCAGAACTGCAAATAGGCCACTGCACTCCCGAGCAGCACCAGGATGAGTACGAGAACCCAGAGCGGCTTCGCCCGCGGGGCAGATTCGGGCAACGTATGCGGTTCGCGGGAAGCTGAGTCTGGCATGCGCTAATCCCGATTGCCATCGATGAGCAGGCGCTCCGCGCCTTGCATCAGGAGCTTTTCCGCAACGGCTCTTCCGAGGTCCGCAGCCGCATCTGCACAGTCGGTCGCAATTGCTTCAAACCGTTCCCTCCCATCGCGACTGAGCACCACGGCCTGCAGCTGCAACTGGTCCTCGGACAGAAACTCCGTCATGACGCCGACAGGCGCATGGCACCCGGCCCGCAACGCGTGGAGGCATGCGCGTTCGGCAGTGACTTCAGCCAGTGTGTGCGGGTCGGTGATCTGTTGCAGCAACGCGGTGGTTGACGCATCGTCCACGCGGCATTCAATCCCCAGTGCGGCCTGGCCCACGGCAGGCAGCATGAGCGGCGGCTGGAGGACCCGGCTGATGCGGTCTGCGAATCCCAGCCGCTCCAGTCCGGCCTGTGCAAGGACAATTGCGTCATACTCCCTGGCGTCGAGTTTCTGAAGTCGGGTCTCGACGTTGCCGCGAATGTCGGACAGGACAAGGTCCGGCCGATGGTGGAGCAGTTGCGCCTGACGTCGAAGACTCCCCGTACCGATCCTCGCCTGTTGGGGAAGATCCTCCAGAGGATCGACTGACGAGGAGCCGCCTTGCGGTCGCACGAGAACGTCGAATCTCATCCCCCGTGCGGGAACACAGGCCAGTGAGAGGCCGTTGACCGATTCGGTCGGCAGATCCTTCAGACTGTGCACCGCGATATCGGCCCGTCCGTCGAGCACGGCGGCCTGTACTTCGCGGGTGAACACGCCGACGCCGCCCATCTGAGAGAGTGGGCCGGTCCGGTCTCGATCGCCCACTGTGGATACCTCCACCAGTTCGACGCGAAGTGCGGTGTTCGCGGCACGGAGCAGCGCGGCGACATGATCGGCCTGCCAGATGGCGAGCCGACTGGCCCGGGTGGCGATCCGCAGCGGCGTTCGGGGCGACTCATTCACGTGAGGGAAACTCCGGATGCGTTCGTTGCGACGCCGCATCGTTCTCCGCCCCAGGCCGCGGACTTCCGGAAGCCTCGCTGTTCAGTACCGCAATGGGCCGGCGTTCCGGATTCGAATCGCGCATTCGCTCTGTCAGTCGACGCGTCAATTCCCGCTGCAGGAGTTCCGGCGTGACCTTCTGATTGGGAGGAACAAGCACGCCGCAGGAGATGCAAAATTGAAAGGCCTGATCCACCGAGATGTTCAGATCCAGCAGGGCGCTCCGAGGCACACACATCGTATATCCTGTGACCGGCATGGGAGAGCTGGGCACAAGGATGCTGACACACGGCTCCCCGACGGCGGCGGTAATGTCGAGCATGCTTTCTCCGGTCACAAATCCCAACGACCAGATCCCGCGCCGCGGATACTCGATGGCGACCACCCGGCGATATTCGACCTGATTCTCGCTGAAGAGGAATTCCGTCACCTGCTTGGCCGAACCATAGACATTCCGGACCAGCGGCAGCCGGCCGAGAAGATCGGACTCCACCTTGCTGACCATCCAGCCGCCGATGCGGGCGTTTACAAAACGGCCCAGAAAATAGAGCAATACGACAATCAAGGAGACCGCTGCGGCGCTCAAGAGGAACTGGCTGCCGAAGAACTTCTCCGCCGCATAGTCCATATAGACGCCGGTGGCGGACGTGGGCAGGTCGGCGGCCGGCAGGCGCCGCGCGACAGTGGCGAACACGTCGAAGGGCACGCCCCGATTGAGCACGACGAAGACGTCGGCGCTCGAATCTCCAACGAAATCCGGATCGAGCGCCCGCGCCTCCAGCCATTGCGCGCGGGCTTGCTCCTCCACCTGCATGACGTCGAGCAATTGCGGTCCCGTCAGCCGCGCCGTCGGTTCGTCCGACAACTCCTCGGCGCTGACTTCCGGCGCATGTTCCTGATCGGCCGGAACAGCAGGGGGCCGCTGTCCAGCGGAACCTGGTCCGCCCACCCGCTTGCGCGACAGATCATCAATCCGTCCCTTGAGGAAACTGTCGAAGTCGGCCTTCAACTTCTCCGTCACCAGATAATTGCGGCCGACGAAATCCAGCGGGGGGCCGTTCGGCAGGCGGACCAGTCGCGGAGAGTTGCCGTTGAGAGGGACCGAGGAGTCGATCACTTCCGCAATGATCCGCCGGACCGTCCAACTTGCGGGAGAGACGATATATGTATTGATGCCGTCAGCGATCCAGATCAGGATCACCAGCGTCAGAACGCCGGGCAGGCTGATGGCCAACCCGCGCAGGAAGAATCGCGTTGGCTTCAATCGAGGCTTGGCGGGCGAACCGGACTCAGCATCCATGTGAGGTCTTTCGGTGCAGAGCAAATGGCTGCTGCGGATGATGGGAACGGAAGGCTCGCGGTCACTTCACCGGCGGGACGACTGGCCGACGCCGCGGGCAATGACTACGACATGGATCCGCTTGGCGCCCGCGTCCTTGAGCACCCGGGTGGCACGGTCCGCCGTGGTCCCGGTCGTCAGGATATCGTCTGTCAGCAGGATGGTCAGCCCATCCAATCGCGCTCCCCCGTCAATCCGAAACGCATTTCGCAAATTCGTGCGCCGGCCAGCAGGTGTCAACGAAGTCTGCGCAGGTGTGTGCCGCGGCTTGGAAAGTATATGGAGCTCCTGAGGGACCTTCAAGCGGCGCGCCAGGACATGCGACATGGTCACGGGGGGCAAGTGCCGCCGTGCTGCACGTTGAAACCAGGAATGCGGTATGGGAACCACCAGGTCAATTCCCAGCCCGGACCATTCCTCTCGATAGGCCGTCCAGAGCAGGTCGGTCAATCCGGCCGTCAAAGGTCCGCCGGATCCCTGTTTCACCCGTAAACAACAGGCACGAAGTGCATCTTCATAGATTCCCAACGCAAAGACGCGATCAAACTGAAATTGGTCCCGACGGCAGTGGCGGCACCCGTTCTCCGTATTGAGATGAGGCCCCACCGGTGCACCGCAACGCAGGCAGGGGAGTGCAATCGAACAGCACAGCATCCGGTGGCAGTCGCGACAGAACCGGCTGACGAAAGCCTCGTCGTTGGAGGCGAAGCCGGCATCCGATTCGGACAACGGCGTATCGCACCGCACGCAACTGCGAGGGTAAACAAAGTTGACCGCGTCACGCGTCAGCCGTTGCCAGGAGTTCCAGAGGGTTGCCATGTGACGCCGCACCGCGCGATCCCGTTCGTCTCAGCGGTCATGTGGACAATGCGCTCAATCTGCCTGCCGATGGGAATTCTGTCGTCCATTTTCTCGATCAGCGAGAGTCGACTGAACCAGATGCTGTCCGTCGGCATTGTGCAGCACGGATCCTCCTTGTCGTCTCGATCCGACCGCTGGAGGGAATCCTCCAGCGAGACATTCGATCGGCGCGAATCGGGATAATCATCGTATCCGAATTCTTGCAAGCATCGAAGCTCGTCCCGCGCGCTGGCAAGAAGAACCTCGGGGGGCGTTCTCCGTTTCACCTGACCTGCCCACGCACGTGACGGACTGCCTGCGAGGGGACACCTTGGGCAATCGCTCGTTGCTCGATCGCTAAAGAGGACATGACCGGAATCACCAGCAGCCTGCGCATGCCACTCGCTTCGGGCAGACACCGAAGACCTTGCCGGGACCGTTGTTCGGAGCTAGTCTCTCAGACGTGCCTCAAGGGGCAAACGGACGGCCGTTCCCGCTTGGAATTGAGTAGCGGCGGCGGTCCGAAAGGTTCAATCGTGTTCACTCGACGAGCTACGGGCGCTGGCATCGTCGGCCGTTCCGTGTTTCCCGCCTGCCGGAGCGTTGCCGTCCATGAATGACGCGACACTGACCGAACAACAACTGGCCCACGCGCAGGCGTTCGACGTTCGGACGCCCGATCTGGACGAGATCGACTTTGACCGCTACCACAAGCCGCCCTTCGGACCGTGGAATCCGTACTGGCGCGTGTTTGATCTTGTGGCCGGCCGGCTGAGCGACTCGTGCCGCCGACTGTTGATCGTCGGTTGCGGGAATGGACGGGATGCGTTGATCTACGCCCGCCTCGGGTATGAAGTCCACGGTTTCGATATCTCGCCAGGGGCGATCGCCATCGCGCAGAAAGCCGCGGAGCGGCACGGCCTGCAGGACAGCGCACGCTTCAGTGTCCAACCGGCCGAAGC
The DNA here is from genome assembly GCA_019636315.1 of Planctomycetaceae bacterium. Lineage (GTDB taxonomy): Bacteria > Planctomycetota > Planctomycetia > Planctomycetales > Planctomycetaceae > JAHBXU01. Next base: position 9,136 of record JAHBXU010000103.1, read on the forward strand.
AACGAGTTACGACGCTGACTATTTTGACCTCGTGCTGGGCGTCAATGTGCTGCACCATATG
>JAHBXU010001030.1 GCA_019636315.1 Planctomycetaceae bacterium
GGTTGCGACCCACGCCATCAAAATCATGAGGCCCAGGTTGATGACGACAGCCGCCAACGCCAGCGGCCCGCGACGGCTGCGCTCCGCCTCAGTGCGTGCAAACCAGGTCACCCCGACGATGTACACTCCCATTCCCGCAGCGATCCAGATCTGCGGGCGCCACCAGAGTTGTTCAAACCGCTCCCAATCGCTGCTGGCCGCCATGATGAGATTCAGAAGCCGGCAGCTTCCCATGACGAGGGGACCAACAGGCGTTCGTTTCAACCCGCCGTCATACGCGAGAATACATGCACTCAACATCACCGCGATGGTCAGCGTATGACGTCCGACCACAGCGGCACTCAGCACGCCGCCGGACATCAGCAGACTTCCCAGGATCACGGCCGCACGTAACGAGACGCGGCCCGAAGGGAGCGGTCGGCCGGGGCGTTCCACGGCATCGATGTGACGGTCAAAGACGTCGTTGAACACCATCCCGGAGAGGTACAGCCCGCACGTCGCGACGACGAGCCACACAAAATTGGTCGGCGACCCATTGCGTCCGAACCCGAGTGACGGGTGGACCAGCAAGTAGCCGAGAAACACATCAGCGATCGCGGTGAAGACCGTCGGAAGGCGGCAGAGTTGCAGAAATGGGAAGAGGGCCGTCATCATTTGCCACAGGGGAATTCGGAATGAATGACAGAAGTCTAAATCACACGACCGCAGCACGCGACCAAGTTTCCCAGGTGCCGGATGGTGAGGCATGTCATGGCATTAGTGGAAGTCAAGTTGCACATCAATGAGTCCCGTCTCCCCCCGGAGATTCGCCTGTTTTTGCGCGATGCCGAGCAGCGGATCGAGGAGTTTACCGAGGCCACGCGGAACCACCCGGTTCCGGCATTCGTTCCCAGCGACTTTGCCGCAGCGTACGCGGCGCTCGCAACCATCGAAGAACAAGGCCTGGCTCCCGGTTCGTTGTTTTGCGAATGGGGCAGCGGATTTGGCGTCGTGACGTGCCTGGCCGCCAAGCTGGATTTTGAGTCTTACGGCATTGAGATCGAACCCGACCTGGTGCGGGAGGCCGAGTTGCTGGCTCGGGATCATGAGATTTCGGCCGAGTTTGTTGCGGGAAACTTTGTCCCGCCCGGTGCGGAGCTGTTAGCGGAGACGCCCGGCGAAGTCGCCTGGCTGGCCACTGACGGGGCGAATGCCTACGAGGAAATGGGCCTGAATATCGACGATTTCGATGTCATCTATGCATACCCCTGGCCAGGAGAAGACGACCTGCTGGGTCACCTGTTCGACCAGTACGGGGCCGATGGAGCACTCCTGGTGACGTATGAAGGTCTGGACGAACTCCGCGCGCGTCGACGGGTTCGCCGCCGCCAGCGAAGGTGATTCGCCCATGAGTTGAGATGACTTTATCGAGTGGACTGTTTCGTTGGATCCCCCGAGTGTTGTCGCGCACGGACCGCACGTTGGTGCGACCCGCACAGTCGTTATCGGTAGCCGGTTCCCTCTTGGGAGGAGTGACAATTGGGCCGGAATGACCAACTGCAGTTTGCGGTCCGTTGGATGCTCCGATATTCTGAGCATCTCTTCAGTCACCTTTTCGCCGTCAGCTCGCTGCGCGGGCTGGCCGAGGTTCCTCTCGGAGAATGCACGACATGGCAGACGAACAAGCAGTGGAAGGCTCTGGCGTTAACGTGGTTACAGAATCCGAACCCGGCAACCGCGTCCAGGTTCAGCAGGCGACCATTCAACTGGACGATTCGCGCGTCGAGGCGATTTACGCCAATCTGTGCCGCGTGTCCAGTACGCCTGAAGAAGTCATTCTTGACCTCGCGCTCAATCCGAATCCTGTCGGCGGCCAGTCCGCCATGATCCGCGTGTCTCAGCGAGTCATCCTCAATCACTTCACGGCGAAGCGGCTCGCCGCGCTGCTG
>JAHBXU010001031.1 GCA_019636315.1 Planctomycetaceae bacterium
GTCCACAGATCGAACAGCCAGCCCAGGCCGAACAGACCGGCGGTGAACAGGTAGAGGAGACCCGTGCCCCACTTCCCCATGTAGAAGCGGTGGATGCCGAACAGGCCGAGGAACGTGAGCAGAATCCACGTCACGGTGTAATCGAGCGGTCCGGCCTGATAGCGGAAGTCCGCGTCGCGATCCATGCCGGGGATCAGAAACAGATCGATCAGCCAGCCGATGCCCAGCAATCCCAGGGTGAAGAACCAGATGGTTCCGGTGATCTGCCGGCCATAGTAAAAGCGGTGGGCGCCAGTGAAACCGAACAGCCAGAGGACATAGCCGACGGTCTTCAGATGTGTGTTCGTCTGCGGCTCATGCATTGCGGGAATCCCTGCAGCGGCGGTTGATCGGAAAGAGGGCATCGACACGAAGCGTCAGACGATCCTCTTTCCGGAATCCTTTCACGCTGGCTTTGGAAAGTGAAGTGCCTCGCGTAGCGTGGGGGAGGGATTTGAGAATCGTCTGCAAACGATCGGTCCCTTTCCGGGCCGGCGAATTGTATCATCGCAGTGCTGTCAGATCGCTTCCACGAAAGCCCATCGTGCTGCCTGATGACTCGTCAGACATCCCCGGAGGTTCGGATGCTCTTCAATCGCAGCTTCGTCATCGCGTCCCTCGCAATCTTTCTCCAGTTCGCAGGAAGTGCCTTCGCGGCCGATCCCGCGGTCGAGGCGATTCAGACGTGGAGCGGCAAAATTCGAGACGAAACGTTGAAGAAGCACGCCCCCGAAAGCGGCTTCATCAGTGATGCAAAGGCATGGGATCGCCTCTACCGGGCGTGGCGTCCGGACGAGGATGTCCCAGATCTCAACTTCGAGGAAACCCTGGTGCTGGTCGGTACGGTTCCGGGGCCCAACCTCGTTTTGATGACGCCCACGATGAACGCCGAGGCGGATGTGCAGTTTGTCGTCGGGGGAACCAGGATCGGCGGTCCCGGCTTTGGCTACAAACTGATCTCCGTCGCGCGGCAGGGAGTCAAATCCATCAATGGGAACCCGTTGGAGGAGGCGGAGTCGGTTACGGTCCGAGTCATTGGAATCCTCCGGACCGGAATCATCGCGATCGGGGGAGAAACGACCGGGACCACAATTACGGCTAAAAATATCACGTGGGAGCTCGACCTAAAGGATGATGCAACGTTCCGGGAGAAGGCGGAGCGCCTGGACGGAAAGCTCGCGAAGGTCGAAGGACGCCTCGAACGCAAAGAGGGAGTCGAAGTCCCGGAGCGATGGATTGTCACAGTGACTGCGTTGGATCACGCTGAGAACTGACGGGGCGATTTCGCGGTTGTCGAAGGCAACGGGAATTGAAGTCATCGAACGTGAGGGAATCTTGTGAGCATGTTTCACCGTTACGGAATCCTGGCGGTTCTGCTCCTGGCGCCGAGTTGGCTCACGGCCCAGGACAATTCCGAGGCGGATCGGCGCATTCCGCCAACTTACGCGGATGTGAAGTACGGCCCTCATGACCGGAACGTGATGGACGTCTGGCTGGCGCCGTCCGACCGACCGACGCCCGTGCTGGTCGCAATTCATGGCGGCGGATTCCGGGTGGGAAACAAGAGCGTGAATGCCGGACTGCTGCGGGAGTGTCTGGCGGCGGGGATCTCGGTCGCGGCCATCACATATCGACTGACCGACGAAGTGATCGCTCCGGCGCAGCACTTCGACGGAGCGCGCGCCGTTCAGTTTATTCGGCACAACGCGACTGATTGGAACATCGATCCAACGCGCATCGCCGCAACCGGGGGGTCCGCCGGGGCGGGAATTTCCCTGTGGCTCGGATTTCACGATGACCTGGCGGATCCGGACAACGCCGACCCCGTGCTCAGGGAGTCGACCCGTCTGACCTGCATGGCCGTGACCGACGGGCAGTCGTCGTAC
>JAHBXU010001032.1 GCA_019636315.1 Planctomycetaceae bacterium
GCAGCACTTCGCGATCAAGTTGATCCGGATGGATCGGCGCCAGTCCGATGTGGGCCTCCGTAATCACGGTGCCCGGCTTCAAGTCGCTGAGCGCCATGGGAACATTGATGGGCTGCACCTGGGCAACAGCCTCTTGAGCCAACAGTCGTTTGGCGACAAACGCGGTCACCAGGCTGCCGACCACGAGCAGCATGATGACGGTGAGCGAGGCGGGTGTCAGTTTCACGGCAGACTCTCCAGAATGTTCAGTCGATTGCGACTCTCGTTTCGAGTGTCGAAGTCAGCGATGCGTTTCCCACAACGCTCCGTCGTCGATCGTTCAACGAAGTGGCTACTCCTTGGCCATCCGGGCTTCGGACACCAGAAATTGTCCCTGCAGTCCGAAACCGATCGGCCACAGCAGATCCGGAGACGCGGCCGTCATGGGGACGGCGACCGCGACAATCACCGGTTCTCCCGAGAACTGAGCGCCCTGGACGCGGATCTCTGCCGATGAAGACAGTCGTGGTCCGAGCGCGAATTGAACCTGTTCCTCGACATCGCCGTCCGTGGCCCCCTGCATTGTCGCCCGTCGTGCTCCCAGGCGGCTCGCCTCGGCCACTGTGCCTTGCGCGAAAAACAGCATCGTGAATTCCAGGATACCCAGGAGCAGGATGCCCAGAATCGGCAGCGTCAGGACGAGCTCCATGCTCAGGATGCCGCGGCGGCGGCCGTGCCGCAAACTGGTCGTGAGTGATCGCGTCTGCATTGTCACTGACAGTTTCCAGAACAATGGAAGAGGAGCTCCGTCAACACCGGGTCGGGAGGAGCCGGATCAGCGTCCCTGCTTCGGCGGCGGACGTTCAGGGCAGCGTGGGGAGTTGATACAGCAGAATCAGCCAGGTGGCGAGCGCCACCGGAACGGCGTAGCCCATCACGCGGCGTTGCTGTCGTTCGGCAACTCGCGTCGATGCTCCACGCGGCTCTGTCCCTTGTGTCTTTCCGGTCGCCAGGTAGCGATCCTGCGTCTTGCGGATCCCGCTGGTCAGCATGCTCCAGATCAACACGGCCGCCGTGCCAAAAATCACCATCAATGTACTGGCGATGAGAACGTTGAGCGTGAGACTGAACCCCAGCCAGACGCTCAACGCCCCCATCAACTTGACGTCTCCCCCGCCCCCACCGCCGACGATCCACAACACAAACAACACACCGAACCCACAGAGAAATCCCAGGGCGGCGGCGCCGAGCCCGGCCCATCCGTGGAACACCGCCTGATAGACCCATCCCAGGGCGAAGGTCGGGAGCGTGAGCTTGTTGGGAATCCGCCAATGCCGCCAATCCCATGTCGCGGCAGCCGTGGTATAGGCCCCGACAACCAGAACGAGCAGCCAAGATTGAAAACTCAAATCGAACATGCAGGGCTTTCCAGAATTTCCCAGCTTGTGGACGTGTTGCCAGAACGCTACCACACCCAGGTCGGATTGCCCGGATTTGTTGCGTTGCCCGCACAGTTTTCCACACTTTGTGAATCAACGTGACGGTTAAACCTGAGTTCGTCGACACATGGCCCGCACGACGTTCCCTCTCGTTGTCAACCGGATATTCCGCACGGCCGGCAAATTCCGAATCATGCCAGGGGGACCCACGCACGATTGATCCGGTCAGCTTTCGGAGCGGTGCCGAAATAGGCACCGCTGCTGAGGATTGAGGCGTCTCAGTCACGTGCCGGGTCGGCCCAATTGGCCAATCGGCCGGCTTTTGCTGAGTTTGACGGGCGGGTGGCGATTGGCACGCGCGTTGCCTTCTTCGCGCCGGCGCTCCAAGGAGACCGTGCGAGCAAGGACCATCAAGATGAGGCTAAGACTCTATGAAGTGGGACACGGGAAAGGACAGGTGCACCGGTTCGAGGGGTTTCCAGTCACCCTTTCGACAACAGCGGC
>JAHBXU010001033.1 GCA_019636315.1 Planctomycetaceae bacterium
GTGCCGGACGTCGGTCATCGTAGTCGTGCCGCGGCGCTGCGACAATCTGTGATCTCGATCGAGTCGAGCCCAGATCGTTTGAATGTTCCGTTCGGAACCCGCTGTGGGAGGCGGTGCAAGGTCAGCGTCGTTGCCCGATGCGGACGCAAGAGGCCACCTGTCGCCCGCCACCGGGGCCGTCTCTTTGGGAAACGACTTTGTGGGTGCGAGGCTCTCACGTTGCCAGGCGGGTGAGCCTATGTTGGGAACGCCCATTCCTGCACGGAGACCCCGCAATTGCCATGCGACCCAAACACACGCGATGATTTGAGGGACCCGCCTCGTGTCGCCCTTTGACAGTTTTATTGAATGGGGAGTAATCTGGGTCGGAGGTGCGGGAAGGTGGCACATGACATGTGGGGCGCGCTGTGATCCTGCAAACATCTTTGTCTAGTCGTTGAATTGCGGGGCAGACACGCATGAAAAACGTCCGAATTCCGTTCTTTCGTCAATCGACGCCCGTCGTCGCGATCATACTGTTGGTGAGCGCCGTCTCCGCGGCGATGGCTCAGGACAAGAGCGTTAATCCGGGCATCAACAAGACGTTTGAGAATCCGGAGGTCGGCGAGTTTGTCGAACGTTTTGAGACGGAGGGCCGCGACGCCTTTGACCATCGGCACGAGATCGTCGCGGCGTGCCAGCTTCAGCCCGGCATGACAGTGGCCGACATTGGTGCGGGGACGGGGCTCTTTACACGTCTCTTCGCGAAGTCGGTTGGACCGGAAGGCCGCGTTTACGCCGTTGACATCGCCGAGAACTTTGTGAAGCACATCGAGCAGACGGCGCAAGCGGAGGATCTGAAGAACATTACAGGCGTGGTCTGCGGGCCGGACGCCGTCAATTTGCCGGACGGCTCAATTGATGTCGCCTTTATTTGCGACACGTACCATCACTTTGAGTTCCCAGGCAAGACGATGCGGTCCCTGCATCGAGCGCTCAAACCGGGAGGCCAGGTCGTCCTGGTGGATTTTCACCGCATCGAAGGGGTCAGCCGCGATTGGATCCTGAGCCATGTGCGGGCGGGGCAGGAAGTGTTCACGGGCGAGATCGTGGAGTGCGGCTTTCGCCAGATTGAAGAGCACCCGGACCTGCTCGAAGAATCGTACCTGGTGCGGTTTGAGAAGCTGCCCGCTGACGCGCGCTGAATTGCGGTGCCTGCCGGCGCCTCCGGGAGCGCGCGGCGGGCGTCAAACCGAGCGGGAGCGTTCGTTGGCGGTCGAATCTTCGACGGCACGAAATCGAGCCTTGAACAGCCAGCGTTCCCACCAGCGTGGACGTTTGAGCCGCGGATCATCCGGGGCGACGACATGCGTTTTGCCGCGCCGCGTCAGCATCTGCAGGCGGCCGTCGCCCAGGACCTGCTGCACGATCCAGTACTTCTCGACGACATAGCTGTAGGTTTCCCCGGCCGGCGCGGGATGGACCTCTTCGGCACGCGGTCCTGGTGACGTGCTCCGTTTCTGCTTGCGATAGATGACCCATTCGCCGGGCTTCCACCCCGGTGGCTTCATTCGACCCTCCCTGTCCTGTCAATGATCAGAATTGGAACACGCTCCGCGTAACCCGACAACCTCGCGAGGATTCCCTGACGGCCCGATCAATTTCGGTCACTCCGGGTGATTCGGCCCGCATCGTCCGTTTGAATCTGGCCCACGACACCGTAGAATCCCCGTTTCTTAACATTTCCTACTCCGTTGCTCCATCCCATCGGGCGGTGATCCTGTGGAATTTTCGGCGCTGGCGACCTTGGGATGCGAGATCGTCGGTGGTCTTGGAATCTTCCTGCTCGGCATGAAAAACATGTCCGAGGGGATGCAGGCGGTGGCCGGAACCGGGCTGCGTCGGCTCATCGGGTCCGTCACCAACAATCGCCTTCTGGCCAC
>JAHBXU010001034.1 GCA_019636315.1 Planctomycetaceae bacterium
CGCGTACCGGTGAACTGATGCCGCCGCTGGTGCATTATGGTCCTGCCGCCCCATGTGGACTGCACCGCCTGGAGTCGGATCAGCTCTTCGAGTCCCCGCAGCCGCATCTCCTGGCCTGTCTGTTCAACATGCACCGGGTCATGCGGCACGTGCTCGCACCTGACGGAGCGACATTCTTTACGGAAGATTCTGATTTCCTGGTCAGCGACAATATCGATTTCCATCCCACGGACCTGCTGGAAGACGCCGACGGAAGCATGGTGATTGTCGATACCGGAGGCTGGTACAAACTCTGTTGTCCGACATCAAACCTCTGGAAGCCGGACATTCTCGGCGCGATTTACCGGGTCCGACGCAGCGGTTCGCATCGGATTGACGACCCGCGCGGATTGATGATCGACTGGTCACGGCCCTCCGTCGCTCAGCTTGTTGACCGACTGAGTGATCCCCGTTTCGTCGTGAGACAGCGCGCGTCGCACGCACTGCGGCAGCGTGGCAAAGAGGCCGTGACGGCGCTGGCGGCCGTCGTCGCGAAAGGCGCCTCGCCCGAACTCCGGCGGCAGGCGGTTTGGACGCTGACGGCAATGGACGGTGATGCCGCACGTGCCGCCGTTCGCCCCGCACTCCGTGATGACGATGACTCGACCCGACAAGCCGCGCTCCATTCCCTGAGCGTGCGCCGAGACGCCGCATCGCTGAACGAAATCTTGCGTGTGCTGGAAACGGGGACGCCGCACAATCGCCGCGCTGCCGCGGAGGCCCTCGGCCGGTTGGGTGACGTCAAAGCAATTGAGCCGTTACTGCGCCATGTACAATCCGTTCCTGACCGGATACTGGAACATTCACTGATCTACGCCCTGATCGAGATCGGTGACGGCGAAAGTGTACGGCCCGCGCTGTTGTCGACCGACGCAGCCGTCCGCCGCGCCGCGCTGATTGCACTGGACCAGATGCCCGGAGGACAACTGCGTCCCGAGGATGTGATTCCCATGTTGACGGCCGACGATCAACCCTTGCGCGACTCCGCATGGTGGGTGGTCCAGCATCATCCGGATTGGGCGCCGCAGCTTGTCGAGACATTTCGGACGGCGTTCAAGGCAAATAATCAGGACGCGGACGCGACGGCCGAACTGGCTGCGCGGCTTCCTCAGTTCACCGGGAATCCCGCAATCCAGTCACTCATCGCCGAACTGACTGCCGATCCGTCACTTGCGAGGCCCCTTCAGTTGGCACTCGTCGAAGCCATCGCTGCTTCATCGTTAGAAAAGTTACCCGACACCTGGGCGGGGCCGCTCGCCAACACACTGCAGCGAGTCGATGGAGACCTGCCGATGGCAACCGTCAAAGCCATTGGCCGCTTCGCCAGCGGCGGATTGCCGGAAGTCGTCGTCGAAGCCGCGCGGCACATTGCCAACGATTCAACGCAACCGGTCGAGCTTCGCGTCCGCGCGCTCGCGGCGTTACCGGCCGAGCAGCGCGGCCTCGACGATCCGGACACACTCCGTTTCCTGTGCGCGTCGATTTCGATCGAACAGCCCGTCGCCGTCCGCACGACGGCCGCTGACGTGCTGACCGGAACTCCGCTCAACGCGGCCCAGATGAATGCAGTCGCCGATGCGCTCCCGAATTGCGGTCCGATGGAACTGCAGCGGTTGATCGAGCTGTTCAGCAAGTCGAGTGACGAAGCGGTCGGCCGGCATCTGGTTGTCAGCCTCGCTCGCTGCCCGGCGCTCACATCGCTCTCGCTCGATCGGCTGAAACAAGTGCTTTCCTCTTATGGTGAGATGATTCTCGAAGAGGCCGAACCACTCTATGAGCTGATCCTCCAGGACAATCGTGACAAGTACGCCCAACTGGAGGCCGTGCTGGCACTGGTGGAGCAGGGAGATATCCGCCGCGGTCAGCGAGTCT
>JAHBXU010001035.1 GCA_019636315.1 Planctomycetaceae bacterium
GTTTCGAACTCGGCGTCGATGACGTCTTCGCCGGCAGGGCCGTCGGTCGATGCTCCGGGCTCCGGGGCTGCGCCGCCGGTGGCCTGGGAGGATTCATACATGTGCTTGGAGAGGGCATGCGTGGCCTGCTCCAGTTCCTGAGTGGCGGACTTGATCGCGGCGATGTCATCGCCTGCTTCGGCGTCTTTGACCTTTTTGATCGCCGCTTCGACAGCCGCCTTGGAACCCTCGTCCAGTTTGTCGCCGTATTCCTTGAGCGTCTTCTCGGTCTGATAGGCGAGGGTGGACGCCTGGTTGCGGGCGATGGCCAACTCCTTCTTCTTTCGGTCCTCATCCGCATGCGCATCGGCATCCTTGCGCATCTTCTCGATCTCTCCCTCGGAGAGGCCGCTCGACTGCTGAATGGTGACCTTGTGCTCCTTGCCCGTCCCCTTGTCCTTGGCCGAGACGCTGAGGATGCCGTTGACGTCGATGTCGAAAGAGACTTCGATCTGCGGCACGTTGCGCGGCGCCGGCGGGAGCCCTTCCAGGTTGAACTGGTCGAGCAACCGGTTGTCGGATGCCATCGACCGTTCGCCCTGGAAGACGCGGACGGTGACGGCGGTCTGATTGTCGGCAGCCGTTGAGAAGGTCTCCGCTTTAGTCGTGGGGATCGTCGTGTTGCGTTCGACGAGCACGGTCATCACGCCCCCTTCGGTCTCGATGCCGAGTGAGAGCGGGGTGACGTCGAGCAGCACGACGTCCTTCACGTCGCCCGCGATAATGCCGCCTTGAATGGCCGCACCGACTGACACGACCTCATCGGGATTCACCCCTTTGTGCGGCTCCTTGCCGCCGAACATTTTCTTGACGAGTTCCTGCACCATCGGGACGCGGGTGGACCCACCGACGAGGACGACCTCGTCGATCTGGCTTGGCGAGAGCTTGGCGTCCTTGAGGGCCTGCTCGACCGGTTTGCGGCAGCGCTCCACGAGCGGGTCGATGAGCCGCTCAAATTCGGAACGGGTGATCGACATCTGCAGGTGCTTCGCGCCGGATGCGTCGGCCGTGATGAAGGGGAGGTTGATGTCCGTCGATTGCGACGAAGAGAGTTCCTTCTTCGCTTTTTCCGCCGCTTCGCGCAGACGCTGCAGCGCCATCGGATCCTTGCGGAGATCGATGCCCTGTTCGTTTTTGAACTTGTCGGCGATGTGATTGATCAGCACTTCGTCGAAGTCGTCACCACCGAGGTGGGTGTCTCCGTTGGTGGACAGGACTTCGACGGAACCTTCTTCCACTTCGAGGATGGATACGTCGAAGGTGCCGCCGCCCAGGTCGAAGACGGCGATCTTCTCGTCCTTCTTCTTTTCGAGCCCGTAGGCGAGAGCCGCAGCGGTCGGCTCGTTGATGATACGGCTGACCTCAAGGCCGGCGATTTGGCCGGCGTCTTTGGTGGCCTGACGCTGCGCATCGTTGAAATAGGCCGGCACGGTGATGACGGCCTTGTTGACTTTGTGGCCGAGGTAGTTCTCCGCGGCGTCCTTCAGTTTCATCAGGATCTTGGCAGAGACCTCCGGCGGCGTGTACTGCTTGCCGTGGACCTCGACTTTGACGTAATCGTTCGGGCCACCGACGATCTTGTACGGGACGATTTTTTCCTCGGACTCGACCTCGCTGTGGCGGCGGCCCATGAACCGCTTGATCGAATAGATGGTGTTCAGCGGATTGGTGACTGCCTGCCGTTTGGCAGCCTCGCCTACGTGAACCTCTTTCTCCGTGAAAGCAACGACCGACGGCGTCGTGCGGGCCCCTTCCTGGTTGGCGATGACCTTTGCCTCTCCGCCTTCCATCACGGACACCACCGAATTCGTGGTGCCCAAATCGATTCCAATCACCTTTTCGCTCGAAACTGCCATATTGTCTTCT
>JAHBXU010001036.1 GCA_019636315.1 Planctomycetaceae bacterium
GCAGCGATTGCCGCCGCCGTACCATGCGGACCCCGTCCCTCAGGCGCTGATTCTCACGGCAATTGTCATCAGCTTTGGGGTGCTCGCCTTTTCTGTGGTTCTGGTGCAACGAGCGTACCAGGCAGTCGCCACGGACGATCTCGACCGCTTGAACACGACGGACCGTTGAACATGCTTGTGGTGCTGCCGATTCTGATTCCGGTTGCGACCGCAGCCGTTTCGCTGCTGCTGTGGCGGTCTCCTCGCGCGCAGCGAGTCCTGGGCGTGATCGGCGCCGCAGGATTGCTGGCCTCGTCGGTCGCCTTGCTGATCTGCGTGTCGACCAAAGGGATTCAAACCGCACAAATGGGAGGCTGGATTGCTCCGTACGGCATCACGCTCGTCGCCGACCTTTTGGGAGCGATCATGGTGGTTCTGGCTGGTGTGACCGGGCTCGCCGTCGTGGTGTACTCGCTCGTCAGCATCGATCCCGGCCGGGAGAAGTTCGGTTACTACCCGCTGACGCATGTCCTGTTGATGGGAGTGTGCGGCGCGTTTCTGACGGGCGATCTATTCAATCTCTATGTCTGGTTTGAAGTCATGCTGATGGCGTCCTTTGTGCTGCTGGCACTCGGGGGCGAGCGGCCTCAACTGGAAGGCGCAATCAAATATGTCACCATCAATCTGATCTCGTCGGCCGTCTTTCTGGCCGGTGTAGGGCTGACCTACGGCGTGACGGGCACGCTCAACATGGCCGACCTCGCGCTGCGGCTTCCGCACGTCCGGCCGGACGGACTGGTGACAGTGCTCGCGATGTTGTTTTTGGTTGCGTTCGGCGTGAAAGCGGCGATCTTTCCCCTGTTCTTCTGGTTACCGGCATCTTATCACACGCCGCCGGTGGCCGTGTCGGCCATCTTCGCCGGGCTGCTGACAAAAGTCGGCGTCTATGCGCTGATTCGTGTGTTCACGTTGCTCTTTGTAGCCGACATCGCATTCACGCATCGGCTGATTCTTGTGCTGGCCGCCGGGACCATGCTGACGGGCGTCCTGGGCGCCGCCGCGCAGAACGAATTTCGGCGCATTCTCTCCTTCCATATCGTCAGTCAGATCGGCTACATGGTCCTGGGACTGGGGCTGTTCACTCCGTTCGCGCTCGCGGGATCGATCTTTTACATCATGCATCACATCATTGTGAAAACAAACCTGTTCCTCGTCAGCGGAGTTGTTCAACGGCTGCGCGGCAGTCTGGAGTTGAAGAAGCTCGGCGGCTTAGCGGACGATGCCCCACTGCTGGGCGTGTTGTTTGCTGTTCCTGCGTTATCGCTCGCCGGTGTGCCTCCGCTGTCCGGCTTCTTCGCAAAGCTGATGTTGATCATTGCCGGACTCGAAGAAGGACAATACGCCGTCGTCGCCGTCGCGTTGTTTGTCGGTCTGCTCACCCTGTTCTCGATGACGAAAATCTGGAACGAGGCGTTCTGGAAGCCGCGGCCGACGGCGGCTGGCGAGATGCCGGCCGATTCGCGCCCGGAACGAGGACTGATCTGGATGACGGCGCCGATTGTGGTGCTGGCTGTGATGACCCTATTGATCGGATTGGCCGGGATGCCGATCTTCGCCCTGGCCGAACGGGCCGCCGGTCAATTGCTCGATCGCAACGAATACATTCAAGCCGTCTTGCCGGTGGAGTATATCGAGAGCCTGCAGGGAGCGGCCCAATGAATCTTTTCTTGTGGAACATTCTGCTGGCGCTGGTCTGGGCGGCCATCACCGAACAATTCACGGGGGTGAATCTGCTAATTGGATTTCTGCTGGGTTACGTCATTCTGGGATTCGCCCGGGTGACCGCCGCGGAACCGTCGTCCTACTTCCGAAAACTCTGGCAATTGCTCAGCTTTACCGCCTACTTCCTCAAGGAACT
>JAHBXU010001037.1 GCA_019636315.1 Planctomycetaceae bacterium
GGCATCCCGGTTATCAGGGGGACGATCTGGAGTATTGCGTCGAGATCATCGACCGCATCGGCTCAGCCCACTTCAAATTGCTCTTTGACGTGTATCATGTCCAGATCATGCACGGCGACGTCATCCGCCGCATCCATCAGCACAAAGACGTCATCGCCCACGTTCACACGGCGGGCAACCCGGGCCGCGGCGAACTCGATGACCGGCAGGAGATCCACTACCCGGCCGTAATGCAGGCCTTGCTCGATGTCGGCTACGAAGGGTACGTCGGCCAGGAATTCATCCCCACCCGCGACGCCTGGGAAGGACTCCAGCAGGCGGTCGCGTGGTGCGACGTTTAGCCGCGGGCGAATCCATTCCCACCAGATGTCACACGGAGGGCAGCTCCAGTGCGGCCCCCGAGTCGAACGGAATCACGATCTGCCAGCAGGGCATTTCAGCCGATGGTCGCTCAATCTTCGTCTGTGTGCATTGACCCGCAGCACGCGATATCACAGCATGATGGACTCACCGTAAAGAGAACTCTGAACTCCCGTCCTTATGCCAACACCATCAGACTATCTCACCCGCCTCTTTGGCCTTGAAGGCAAGACGGCAGTCGTCATCGGCGGGACGGGCGTGCTCGGAGGCGCATTTTGCGATGCGCTCGCCGGGGCGGGGGCCCATGTCGTTGTCGTCGGACGCAGTGACGAGCGCGGACAACTCGCCGTTTCGCGAATCCGCGACGCCGGCGGCAGCGGGGAGTACGTCGGTGCGGACTCGACCAGCCGCGCGGATCTGGAGGCCGTCGTTTCGCACCTGCAGAAGAACCAACGTGCCTGCGACATTTTGATCAACGGCGCCGGGGTGAATTCGCCAACGCCGTTTCTGGAGATCGGGGATGAGGAATGGGACCGCATCCTCAATGTCAATGTTCGCGGTGTCAGGACCGCGTGTCAGGTCTTTGGGAAAGACATGCTGGAGCGTGGGACCAAAGGTTCGATCATTAACATCGCGTCAGTGGCGTCGGAGATTCCTCTTTCACGGGTCTTCACCTACTCGGCCAGCAAGGCGGCCGTGCTCAGCCTGACCCGCAACCTGGCACGCGAATGGGCCGCTCAGGGCATCCGCGTCAATGCTCTGTCTCCAGGGTTCTTCCCTGCTGAGCAGAACCGCAAAGTGCTCACCCCCGATCGAGTGGAGAATGTCATGCGGCACACCCCGGTCGGCCGCTTCGGCGAGCCACAGGAACTGGCCGGCGCAATTTTGCTGATGGCGTCCAACGCAGCCGGCAGCTTCCTCACGGGAGCAAACATCTATGTCGACGGCGGGTTCACGGCAATGACCATCTGATCATCGCGCACGCAGGACGGTGACGCACGGAACCGCATTCGGTCTGCCGAATTCAGGTTGGCGGTCCTTCTGCTTGGGTGAATCCATCACGCATCAATTGGCCGGACGCAATTGCGCCGCCTGATGTTGCGCTGCACTCCCTGCGTTCCCCTCGGCCGGCAAGCCTTTCCAATAGGCGCCTTTATCGACCGGGGCACCCAGGTCGATCCACGTGGCGAGCGTGCGGATGTCGGCGGCACTAAGCGGGTCTCGCCCTTTAGGCATGCGATCCATGCCTTCGATGTGCCCGAGTACCGCGTCCATCAGCTTCGACTGCGTGGAGCGGAACGGCACGACGCGCGCGTCGGCCCGCAGGTTGTCGTCGATCACAAACGATCCGGCTGCGTCAGAGCCGGTATGACACTCGCCGCAGTGCTGATTCAGCAGCGGCTTGATGTCCCGCTTCCATTCCACGTATCGCAGTGAGTTCGTCAGGTCAGCGATGG
Source organism: Planctomycetaceae bacterium (assembly GCA_019636315.1). Classification (GTDB taxonomy): domain Bacteria; phylum Planctomycetota; class Planctomycetia; order Planctomycetales; family Planctomycetaceae; genus JAHBXU01. The sequence goes on from JAHBXU010001037.1 coordinate 1,818, forward strand.
CGTATTCCGGTTGACTTGCGGCCGTGCCCGCGAAATCGAGTCCCGGCTGATAATGCGCGTGACAGCCGCGGCAGTC
>JAHBXU010001038.1 GCA_019636315.1 Planctomycetaceae bacterium
TGAGGCGATTGACGTTGTTCGGCAGCGTCTCGGTTCCGCCGAGACGATCGACCTGATTCTTATGGACATGCAAATGCCCGTCCTCGACGGATACCAGGCGGCGCGGCAGCTACGTGACCTGGGATTTCAAGGCCCGATCATCGCCCTCACCGCGAACGCGATGCAGGGCGATCGGGAGCGCTGTCTGCAAGCGGGATGCGATGATTACACCACAAAGCCGCTCAACGGTCCGGAACTCACCAACCTCATCGCACATTACACTCAAGATCTGTCGCTCCCGGAGCTTCAGGAGCGGCGCACTGGTGTTAAGCCCACCAAGCCCACGACCGCGGCAGCCCCCGCCGCTCGGACGGAAGGCTGCCGCGTTCTCCTGGTGGACGACAGTGAGGATGTGTGCCGGCTGATGACGATGCTCCTCGAACTGCGAGGACATGAGGTGCGCACCAGCCAGTCCGGCCAATCGGCAATCGAGACGTCGCGTGAATTCCTGCCAGACGTCGCCATTGTCGATCTCGGCCTGCCGGACATCAGCGGATTCGACGTCGCCAGAGCTTTCCGCCAGTCGGCCGACATGCGGGCCGCCGTTCTCATTGCCTTGTCCGGCCACGGTGCGGGCTTTGGACCGCAAGGCGACGACACGGTGTTCGACCATCGTCTGGTCAAACCGGTCGCTGCCGAAGAACTGGAGCGACTCTTTCCGAAGCCGATCCCTGCGCGGAGCCGCAGAGTGTAAACCAATCGTCAGGATGCAATCGGTCCTGCCATGCACCCGTCTTCCCGGCGGCACTGACTGGACAATCTGACGTGTGAAATGGTCAAACGCTCGCCGCGCCGCGCTCATCGACCACGCGTTTCGCCAACTCAGATGCTCGCGAAACTTCCCGCTGGAGCAGTGCGTGGATTTCGTCAAATCGTCGTGGATCCGCGGAAAGCTGCGGCAAAAGATCAATCCCCGTCTTCAATGCATACAGCGAATGGCGCAGGTCATGTACCAGTTTGCTTTCTGCGGTCTCGCGATCCGAGCGATGGTGATCATCGGGCATCTGGTTGACCTTTCGGTCCTCTCCGACTTTTTGAATCGCGAGTTCTGAAAGACAAGACAGAGAAGCACCATCCCGCTGGTGTGTCTCCGACCAGCGTACCAATCGGCGTCTCCACGGTCGACAGTTCACCCCTCGCTCACGTTTCTGGTTCCGGTATCGAAGCGATTCAGCAGAAACAATGTCATGGAATCCGAATGCCTCCCTGTCGCTGCTGTCGCGGCGGCGATCCGGCAACAACACTGTCGCGCGGACATTCTCTCCGACTGCGGAAGATGTGAAAACGCAGTTTTCATCAAGGTGACGACGCCGGCGACAGCCTGTCACACCTGTTCTTCGTTTGAGCGGCAGAGCGGCATTCGGTCGGGGTGGTCAGTCCCAATACGGGGCGACGCCGTAGAACTCATGCACTTCCTGGCCCCAGGTGCGATCGGTCATGTCGGGCCAATGGTCCTTGTCAAAGCCGGGAGCGTGCTCCAAACGTTCCTTGTCGACATCGACGATGAAGGCATGCCGCTCGCCGTCGAGCTCCATCGCGTGCCACGGTACGGCGAACAGTCGGTCGCCGAAACCCAGGAACCCTCCGGACGAAACGACGGCATAGGCCACACGGCCTTCTTCCAGATCGAGCATGATATCGTGCAGTGATCCGACGGTTTCGCCTGCCCGATTGACCACTTCATCCCCAATGAGAGTGCTCGAAGAAAGCGTTCGTCGCGTGATGTTGGTCAACATAAGATTCATCCTTCCTGCAATGCAGAGATCGGAAATCGGTCATCCCGCTAGTGCCGTTGCCGGATGGCGTCCACCAGTTCGGCTTTGCTCATCCGGCTGCGACGTTCAATCTTGAGC
>JAHBXU010001039.1 GCA_019636315.1 Planctomycetaceae bacterium
GCTGATGGGGCCGCCCGGCACGGGGAAGACGCTCCTGGCGCGGGCGACGGCCGGCGAGGCGGGCGTTCCGTTCTATTCCATCAGTGGATCGGAGTTCATCCAGATGTTTGTCGGCGTCGGGGCGAGCCGCGTTCGCGACATGTTCCGCACGGCGAAGGAGTCGGCCCCGTCGATCCTGTTCATTGACGAGATTGACGCTGTGGGTCGGATCCGGGGGGCGGGTCTCGGCAGCGGTCAGGATGAGCGCGAGCAGACGCTCAACCAGATTCTCAGTGAGATGGACGGTTTCCAGACGAACGAAGCGGTGATTGTCATTGCGGCGACCAATCGGCCCGATGTGCTCGATCCCGCTCTCCTTCGACCGGGACGTTTTGATCGCCATGTCACCGTCGAGAAGCCGACCCGTGAAGGGCGCGTGGGCGTGCTGAAGGTCCATGCCCGAAAGGTGCCCCTGGCGGATGACGTGGATCTCGACAAGGTGGCCGGCGGGACCATCGGTTTTTCGGGGGCCGATCTGCGAAATCTGGTGAACGAAGCCGCGCTCAACGCGACCCGCGAAGGCAAAGATGCCGTCGATATGGCGGATTTCGACGTCGCCCGTGATCGAATCATCATGGGCGCCAAGCGGGAGGAACTACTCAACCCGCATGAACGGGAGATGACGGCCTATCATGAGGCCGGGCACGCGCTGCTGGCCTGGTTGTTGCCCGACGTCGATTCGGTCCACAAAGTGACGATCATCCCGCGCGGTCGCGCCCTGGGGGTCACCCAACTGCTGCCGGAAGAGGAGCGGCACAGCATCGGCGAGCGGAGGTTGCACTCGGAACTGGCCGTGCTCCTGGCCGGACGTGCGGCGGAAAAGCTGGTTTTCAACGAGTTTTCTGCAAACGCGGAGGACGATCTCAAACGGGCCACCATGCTGGCGCGGCGGATGGTCGGCTATTGGGGAATGAGCGATGTCATCGGGCCCGTCGCATTTCGCAATGGGGAAGAACATCCGTTTCTCGGCAAGGAAATGCACGAGCAGCGGCAATACAGCGAGCAGACCGCACACGTCATCGACCAGGAGATGCAGCATTTTCTCACCGACGCGTCGATGCACGCCACACAACTGCTCACCGATCACCGCGACAAGCTGGACGCGATAGCGAAAGCGCTGCAGGAACGCGAGATGGTCAGTCGCGAGGAGTTGGTGGAGATCATCGGCGCACCCGTCGGCCGCCGCGTGAGCGCGACCAAAATCGGGTGATGCCCGCACACCATCGCTGAACGAGATGGTGCCCCGCCTCAGGCGTCAACGTGCGACGGAATCCGCACGTGACCTTCGTCAGTTCGGGCACCTCATGATCCTCTGAGCTGCGAACCGGCGCGTCGCGAGACTCCACGACGTCAGCCGGTTCCTGCAATGGGCGTGCGGCAACCTGAGGTCACGCCCCCGTGTACAGCCCGCGGAGGGCGCTGAGGAACATGCTGGCGAGCGGACCCGGTGCATCCCAGGTCCACATCGACTGGACGAGGTCGAACATCACCATGCCGACGATCACGAGCAGACCCGTTGAGATCAACAACCCGACGAAAGGCCCGGTGCCCCAGTCAGCCTCGACCGGCGCGGCAACGCGTGACACCGGAGCGAAGTCCGCGTGACTCACTCCCGAGGTGAAGCCCTCTTCGAAGTCGCCTTCTTCCTCAAACACATCCAGTTCTTCCACCGTGCCGGTGTCGAATCCGGACTCGAAGTCCATTTCGTCGGAGAACTCGCCGCTGTCATCGGCGGCAAATTCCGCGTCGTCGAACTCGCCCGAATCCTGCAGCGCGTCCACAAGGGCCGTCTGCTCGTCGGAATGGTCTCCGGCGATCGAGAAGACGCCCGTATCGTCCTCGTCGCTGGGC
>JAHBXU010000104.1 GCA_019636315.1 Planctomycetaceae bacterium
ATGAATTTGATCTCCACGATTGACGGTTCTCTGCTGGAAGGGTTTTTTCCGGCGGGGTGGGACCTCGCCCGAATCGATGCGTGCGTCGATGACGATCCGGCGACGATCACGCAGCGGCAGCCGTGGTGGCATGCCGGTTTTGAACCTGTCCCCTGCAAGAGCGTGACCGACTTCGACACGTTGATGGGGCACGAGATCGCGCTCACGATCAAACGGGCCCGTGATGCCGGCGAGAAGCTGGCGATCATTCTGCCGGTCGGACCGATGGGCATGTACCGCTGGGCCGTGTATTTCCTGACCGAGTGGGGTGTCAACTGCGACCATGTTTACGGCTTCAACATGGACGAGTGGAGTGACGCCCAAGGACAGACCCTGCCGGCGGACAATCCTGGGGCGTTTCAATACGCGATGGAACAGGCGTTTTACGGGCCGCTCGGCTCGTTGACCGTGCCGGCGAAACATCGCCATTTTGCCACGCCCGACGTTTTGCCCACGTATGCGGAGCGTATCGGGGAATTACGATCCGCCGGGGCGAAACTGGTTGTGGTGTTCGGCATCGGCCGGGTCTGCCACATCGCCTTCTGGGAGCCGCAGTTCGCCGGAGAATTCGACAGCGAGCAGGCATGGAAGGCCCAGACGCACCGCATCGGGGCCAAGCTGCATCCGCTGACGATCGAACAGAACGCGATCACGAGCTTTAAGAGCCGCACGACGCTCGTACCCGCCTACGCAAACACGATCGGCCCGGGATTGTTCCTGAGCGCCGACAAGATCATCGGCGGGGCCGACGGCACGTTGGCGCGGGGCATGATGTGGCAGGGGCTGAGCCTGTGGATGACATTCCGTCATCAGCCGAGCCCGTGGATTCCCTCCACCTACATGCCCACACAACCGGGACGGTTGTTCTTCCTTGAGGAACTGGCCGGGCCGCTTGTCGCCGAATGCAACTGAACAATGCGTGATGCGGCTGGGCGGCATTGGCCGGCAGGTGAGGCTCGTGTGAGTGTCCATTCACAGGACTGGGGCTGAGGTCGATGGAATCCGACGAGAGGTTCTTCGTCGCGGATCGTGTGCGGTTGCGGCAATGGCTGCCCTGGCTGCATCTGTTCCGCGCATTTCGCATCGCGTTCCGAGTGCGGCCGATTGTCCTTGGAGCCGTGGCCGTGCTGCTCGTCGATGCGGGTCGGCAACTGATCGCCAGGATGCCGTTTGCCACACGATTGGCGTCGAATCGTGAGTGGGCCCATCTCCTTGATGAGACGGCGCGGCGTTCGATCGCCGTTGATCCGGTTGAGTTTTCAATTCGCCCCTGGAGCGTGCTGGCGCGCAACGCAGATCACGGGCTGGAGTTGATTCAACCCCTGTGGACGATTGTCAGCCCCGGACGTTTGCTTTTCGAACGGGGGCAGTCCTGGGCACATGCCGCCACGGCGTGGTCTGACGTGCTGTGGGCGTTGATCGTGTGGAGCGTGTGCGGCGTGGCCATCGCCCGCATGGCGGCGCTCCGTCTGGCGACAGATTCTGGACCGAAGTTGAGGGAGTCGCTCGGTTACTCGTTCAGCAAACTCCCCTCGTCCATGGGGGCGCCGCTCCTGCCGATGGTGGGTCTTCTCGTACTGTGGTTGATCTGTCTGGTCGGTGGATTGTTGGGCCGCATTCCCAGCGTGGGGCCCGTTTTGATTGGCCTGACCTGGGGAATACCCCTCCTGCTGGCTGGCTTCATGGCAGTCATTCTGCTGGTCATCGCCGTGGGGTGGCCGCTGATGCTCGGGTCGGTCGCCACGGAGGACGCCGACGCCTTCGATGCGTTCAGCCGCGTCTGGAGCTACGTGTTTGGTCGACCGTGGTACGCTCTGTGGATGGTGATGGTGGGGCTCGTGTATGGATCGCTGCTGCTGAGCTTCGTGGTGACGGTGGCGGGAATTGTCCTGCCGCTGTCCGAATGGGCGGTCGCCTCGGGCATGGGAGACGAGCGCGTCGAGCGACTGCTGATTGGAGGAGGAGAGTCAATCGGCTTTGCGACGTCCGCGGTCCTCATGTGGCGGCGGTTGGTCGGATTGCTGCTCGTCGGGTACGCCGTCAGCTATTTCTGGACGACGACGACGATCATCTATTTCCTGCTCCGCCAAAGCGTCGATGCCATTCCCCTCACGGCGGTCTCCACTCGAATCGCGGCTTCGACCAATCCGTCCGAGAAGACGATCCCTCTCGTGGGGGTCGCTGCAGCGGAGCAACGCGAGAGCGCCAATGGGGATCCACCCGCCGGCGAGAATGCCAGTTGATCGGGCGTGACGAGGGCGCGCTCGCACGGATGCCGCGTCGTCACAGGATCCGCCGGGTCTCGGCGGTCGTCGCCCTCACCAGCGAAACAGTCCGGTGCCCCACGTCAGGCCGGCGCCAAATCCACACAGCATCACGGTGTCGCCGCGGTTGATACGGCCCGCCTGAATGGCTTCATCCAGGACAATGGGAATCGACCCAGCGGACGTGTTCCCATACTTATCCAGATTGACAAAGACCTTCTCGGGTGGGACGCCGAGCTGTTCCATCGCCGAATCGATGATCCGGATATTGGCCTGATGCAGCACGTACAGGGACACGTCGTGCGGGCTCATGCCGGATTTCTCCAGCACGAGTTCGATGGTGTCCGTCAGCATGCGGACGGCCCATTTGAACACGCTGCGCCCATCCATTTTGATGCAATCTTCACGATTCGCGAACGTCTCTTCGGTGAGACGATGCTGCGAACCGCCGTGCGGAATCACCAGCTGCTGGACGCCGCTTCCATCGGACCCCATCTGATAGCAGATCAGCCCCTGGTGGGGGCCGCCGCGTGCGAGGAGAACCGCCCCGGCGCCGTCGCCAAACAGCGGGTGAGTCCGCTGATCTCCCGGATCGGTAATGCGGCTCATCGCGTCGGCGCCAATGACGAGCGCCAGGTTTGCGTTTCCGGTCGCAACAAACTGGGCGCCCGTCACAAACGCATACATAAACCCGGCACATGCGGCCGAGACATCAAATGCGGGCGCATCCAGCCCGAGCTTTTCCTGGACGATGCAGGCGGCCGAGGGCATCTGGAAGTCGGGCGTGGACGTCCCAACGACCAGCATGTCGATCTGCTGCGGATCGACCTTCGCGGCCCGAATCGCTCGCGTTGCGGCTTCGAAGCACAGATCGCTTGTGGCGCGGTCGTCCGCGATATGCCGTCGTTCGACGATGCCGGATCGCTGCTTGATCCATTCCGGATCGAACCCCAGACGATCATGCAGATCGTCGTTGGTGACGGTTTGTTCCGGCACATAGGAACCGCACGCCAGCACCTGCACGCCGAGTAACGATCTCGTTCGCCGGGTAAACAAAGTGCGGGTCCCTTGTGATTCCGGGGAGGCAGCTGGCGTAGCGCTTGGCTGAGAAACCGCGGCGATCAGATTCCGAACCTCTGTCACGTCTTCGGAAGCCAAGGCGGGAGTCGTGGGTGAGTCGAGGATTTCGTTCGGCATCAGGTCTGGTTCCCTCCGGCCTCTCCGTCGCACGAACGATCGGGGAAGCGGACTGATTCCTGGGTCCGCAGGAACCGGCCGGCATGGCTCAGTCGCCGCCGAAACCGATTCCACAAGGCAAAACGAGCCCTCGTCCGGCCTTGAAGCAATCTGGCCGGACAGTCCCCTTCCGGCACCAACGAGACAAATGCCGAGGTCGCGATTTCGGCTACTGTGCCATCATCACGACGTCCCCTCAATTTGTCAACGTCCGTGCGAACGAATCGGCTTGTCTGAAGTGCTCGGCATTTTTGAGGTTGAGGCATTCTCATTCTCGCTCGCCAACCCGTGGGAGAACACAAACCCGTTTCTCTTCACTCGCCCTGAACTCCAATAGATCCCGTTGAGAATTGTTCGCTTTTCCTGTCGGTTGGAAAAGGACGAACGCCCGTCGCCTGAACCCCAAAGGGATTCGTGCGCCGGGCGCTGCCGATTGAATCGATTATGAGTCGCCGGACCACTTAGCGGTTGACCGGCCCTTTGAATTTGGAGTCGTTGTCCGCCGACCGTGTTTGAGCAGGAGCGGAACCGCCGGTCTGCTGCGCCTCGCCATCGGCCTTCCAATTAGAGACCGTCCATTGCGGGTAGGTTTCCACCACCGTCGCCCCCAGATCCTGGAGTGAAAGGCGGAACTCCGTCGCGGTCAGGTCCTTGGTGGGGATGACGCGCTGCAGCACGAACCGTCGATTGGTCGCAATATAGGCAAAGAACTTGCCATTGCCCATTTTGTCATTGGCGGCCAGCAGTCGCAGAAGTGCCGTGCGGGGCACATCGGCGGACGACTTGGGGAGTTCATCCAACCAGGCCATCAACCAGATCGACTGTCCGTCCTGACTGAGGACGGCCGACATCGACAGTTCCCATTGATCCTGCTCCAGCGTCGCTTTGAATCCAAAGTCAAATCGTTGTTCCAGCTTGGTCGGCTTCAGGCCTTGGGCCACAATGAGCTTTTCCAGTTGCTCATCGGTCATCCCAGGGACTTCTTGTTCCTCCGCCCGGACCACGGTCCCCGCGGTCAGGGAGACGGTCGCTCCAGCCAGAGCAAAGTTCTTTATCCAGTTGCGGCGAGATTGCGACATCATCGTCTGACACTCCTTTGTCTGACGGACACAGCCGTACGCGAGGCTTTGGGGAATTGGCGGCTTTGGGCCGGTGGTTGGGATCGGGTGTATTAGGCCGATTGCAACAGGTGTTCCAAACAGATCTGGGACCACGTTTCAAACGCATCCCGCTTCTGGAACAGTTCTGCCGGATCGGCAAACCCTGTCTCTCGTATCGACGCTTCCCGAGGTCGAACTTTGGCCGCTTCCAGATCAAAAATATGAACGACCCCCAGGTGCACCCGTCCCACCGGTGTCGCGTCGTCGTTGATCAGGCCCACGCATCTTGATGTAAATTCTGATTCCAAAAAGACTTCCTCTTTGAGCTCCCGCCACATGCCGACGTCGTACGCGTTCGTCTCCCCGTCCGCGTCAAGCGTGGAGATATGTCCCCCCACACCGACAGATCGCTTCGCGTGCAGTCGTGCCTCCCCCTGCTCTTTCCCCCGTGTGTAATGAAACACCTTTCCGCCGGAGCGAAAGATGCAGTATGGGATGAGCTGTTTGTAGCTCGGATCGTCCTCGACTTCGTTCCGCGGGCGATAGCTGGTGTACTGCGAGTCCAGCAGGGTGTTGAGATACCGGTCCACCTCCGGCATGAATCCCTGAAAATGCCCGATCTCATGGAACAGCAGCGTGGGAACGCACAGCACGTGTTCGACGGACTGTTCGGTTTCAAGTGGCATTCATTTCTCCGTAAGATTGGTCATTCACAACACGGAACCACAGTCTCTACGTATCGCCGCACATGTCCCACGCTGATCCGCACACTTCCCATGTGCGGATCACTGCCCGTCATTTCACTCCCAGCAGTTCATCCACTTTTGCCCCGATATCGGGCGATCGCATCAGCGTTTCACCGACGAGAATGGCGTGGATGCCCGCCTGCTGAAGTCTCAACGCGTCCCCGCGCGAATGAATGCCGCTCTCGCCAACCATCAGCACCTGCTGCGGAATTCGCGCTCGCAGTTCGATGCAGTGCCCCAGGTCGGTCGTCATGGTCTTGAGATTGCGGTTGTTCACCCCCACCAGTGGGGGATCAAGTGCGAGGACCCGGTCGAGGTTGCCGGGGTCGTAGATCTCAATGAGGGCCGCCATCCCCAATCCGGTCGCACACGCATGCAGGTCGGCCAGTTCGGCGTCGTCCAGGCATTCGGCAATCAGCAGCACACAGTCCGCCCCGGCCGCGCGGGCTTCGAGCACCTGGTACCGGTCGAGAATGAAGTCCTTGCGCAGCACGGGCACATCAACTGCTGCACGAATCCGCCGCAGAGACTCCAACGAACCCTGAAAGTACCGTTCATCGGTGAGCACCGAGAGGCACGCCGCTCCATGAGCCGCATATGTTTGGGCAATCGCAACCGGATCGAAGTCGGCCCGAATCAGCCCGGCCGACGGCGACGCTTTCTTGACTTCCGCAATCAGTCCCAGCGGATGCTTGACCCGGAGTGCATCAACGAAATCGCGTACAGTCGGCGCTGATGCGATTTGCTGTTCGAGTTCCCCTTCCGGCACGGCCCGGCGCGCAGCCGCGATCTCGGTTCGTTTGTGTTCACAGATGGTCGCAAGAATGTCAGCCACGTTGGGACTTTGACAAAACGGCGTTGCGGTGTCCACTTTGCCGGCGGTGTCGGAGCCGCCGGCCGGCAATTCTGTGGTATCTCATGCTCGATGGATTTAGTATGTCGTCTGCAGTCTCAATCTCAGCGGCGGATCTCAAGGCGAATTCCCCTGCGTTTCCACAGACGGCAATGGTTGCGGAGAACTGCGCGTGAGTCTATCCAGTAAAATCGGACGTATCGCCGATCTCTTCCAGCTCAGCCGGGCGCGTGGGTTGCCTGGGGCCATTCGGACGACTGCCAACCGGTATCGCTACGATCATGCGGTGTCGCGCGCGTTGCCCGTCGTGAATCCGGTCCGGCCTTATCACTTGCAGATCGAACCGTCGCGAGTCTGCAACTTGCGGTGCAAGATGTGCGAGTATTCGTACATGGAGAACAAAGGCCACGTGATGTCGCTGGAGACGTTTCGGCGAATCCTCGCCCAATTCCCGGAATTGACGTCGGTCGATATTACCGGGATCGGAGAGCCATTCTGCAACCCTCACTTTCTGGAGATCGTACGGTACGCCAAGAGCCGCGGGCTGTTCGTTGGTTTTGTGAACAACGGCAATTTGTTGACGCCGGAGCGGATGGATGCGCTCATCGACATGCGGGTCGATCAGATCATGTTTTCCGTCGATGCGGCGACCAGGGAAACCCACGAAGCGATTCGCGTCTATTCCAGGTTCGACCGGGTGCTGGACACGATTCGCACGTTGAGCGACAAGGTCATCGCGTCCGGACGCACGATTCCCGAGCGGCACATGAACTTCACGATGAGTTCCGCCAACATCGACGAAGCGCCGGATTTCGTCGGCCTCGCCCATCGGCTCGGCGTCAGTCACGTGGCCTTCCGCGCGATGGTGTTTTTTGAGGGTAGCGCCTACGGTCAGGAGGATGGCATCGATCGCCTCAGTCCCGAGCGGCTTCGAGAGATTCGTGATCGAGTGCTAAGCGAAGGGGAGAAATACGGCGTCGATGTCGACCTGGATCCTCTGCTGGCGGGAACCGCCGATCAACACCGGCTCTGCATGCGGCCCTGGATGAATGCCTATGTGGATGTCTTCGGCAATCTTTATCCGTGTTGTCTGGTCACGCAGCGGAATATCGATATCCGACAGTTCTCCCTCGGAAATCTGTTGACCGATCGCGTTGACGATATCTGGAACAATGAGTTCTACCAGGAACTTCGACGAGCGATGGCGCATCCGACGGAGATCCCTCCTTTGTGCGACGGCTGCGTCATGCTTCGCAAGAATTCCACAGACGCCGTCCCGCAGCTCGTCAGCCTCTCCTGACCCATTCTTCCATGATCCGCGATTTGGTACCAGGACGCGCGCTCAGATCACATTGGAACGTCAGGTCTGCTGCGGAAATCAATCATTCGGAAGGCGCGTCTGGCAAACTCCTCTCCAAGCAGGGCGAGCATCACGACATAGATCGCGGCTGCTGCGACAATCCCGGCCAGGACACGGAGCGGGGAATCGGGGGCCATCGTCATCTCCGCCACGCCGATGGCCACGACCGCCGCGGCCAGGCTCCGGAAGATGGTCACAGCGACGTGTCGGTCGACGGTCAGCACTCCCTTAATGCGCAGGCCGATCAACAATATGACGATGTTGAAGAGGTAGTAGCCCGACGTAATCGCGACCAGCCCCTCCCCTCCTTCGCGTTCGACCAGCAGAAACTTCAGCACCATACCGAGGGTGAAGCCCCCCATGCCCACGAGCGTGGGAAACCATGTGTTGCCTGACGCATAAAAGGTGCGGCCGGCGATCTCACCAATTCCCGCGGCGACGATCATGCCTGCATACAGGTTCAGGTAACGGGCGACCGCCGTGGTGTCCGCTGCGGTAAACGCCCCGTGCTCGAACAACGCCGCGATGATCGTGTCGCCGCACACGACGATGCCGCCGCACACGGGGAGCATGACCACCGTCAGGAACCGCCAGCATTCGTTGAGATCGACGCGGAGCGCGTTCCAATCCTTGACAGCCGCGTGCCGCGCGAGCGACGGAAACGCCACCACCGACAGCCCGCTGGTGGCGAGCGTGATGACCGCCGTTGCAATCCGCCACGAGTAGCCCATTTGAGCGATGGTGCCTGTCGTCAAATTGTCCGCAAGAACCCGATCGACAAAGACGTCGAGCCGGGAATAGGCCGCGCCGAGGAATAGCGGGAGCGACAGATAACCGAATCGTCGCCAGACCGTCCGTTGCCCCGTCGCGTTCGTTCGCCACCGGGGAAACCGGAGCAGGAGCATCCCGACTGCGGCGATCGTGCCCCACAGCACGGACCAGGCCAGCGCGGAGATCGATCGGTCGGTCGCGAAGAGGAACAACAGAATCATCAATGCCGGTCCCAACATCCCGGAGAGGGCCGGCATCACGAAGTGTCGTCGTCCATGCTCCACGCCGAAGAGAAAGCCAATCAATGTGTTGAGCGGGATCAACCAGCAGAGAATTCGCAGCAGGTGGGCGGTCAGTGCCGCCGTCTCAATCGAGAAATTTCGAAAGAGGAGCGACGTGAGGTCATCGGCAAAGAACGCGATGATGCCGGCGATGGCGGCGGTCATCGCAAGCAGCATCATCCCTAACTGGGCGAGCTGTGATTCGGCGGACGGTACGTCCTGTCCGGCCAGAAGCTCGTGGAACAAGGTGACCACGACCGTTCCCACGGCGGTCGACAGAATACCTCCCACCACGAGTGGAAGCACATACGCCGCCAGGTAGGCGTCCATTTCCTCCGTTGCGCCGAAGAAACGCGCCAACACCAGTTGGTGGATGAAGAGCACCACCATCTGGCCCAGCGACAGCAGCGTCACCACGCTGACCGACCGCAACGATACGGAGCTGGAACTGACGGAGGACTGCGTCACGTGAATGGCGGGTGATGGGAGAGCGATCGCAAGAACATCCGGCGGATTTCGCGACGAGGCTAT
>JAHBXU010001040.1 GCA_019636315.1 Planctomycetaceae bacterium
CGCCGCTTTCGCGTCGGCGGACAGTACTACACCGGCAAGGAAATTCAGTGGTCGTTCTTCGACGACAACATCACGTTACTCGGCGCCGGCATCTGGTATGACTTCTGAGATGTCGGCATCAGCTCATCGTGCGGCTCAAATGGGTCCGGATCGCCGCTGCTGAAATCAGAGACGACCAAGCAAGTCGACGACGCACTTGGCAGCGCCAGGTCGCGCCAAGCGGGACATGGCGGCCGCCATCGCGGATCGCCGGCGGGAATCGTCTCCGAGCGATTTCAGCGTCTCTGCGAATCGATCGAACGAGATCGGATCGGTTGGCGACGCGGCGAGCATAACCGCCGCGCCGGCCTCCTGGAACAGGACGGCGTTATACCACTGGTGATCGTCCGCCGCACCGGGATAGGGAGCCAGGATCGCTGGCAAACCGGCACAGGCAAGTTCGGATAACGTCGTCCCGCCTGCCCGAGAGATGACGAGGTCCGCCTGCCCATAAAGATCCGGGAGATCGGGGAAGAAGGCCGCGGCCCGGGCGTCAATCTTGTATTCTGCATACAGGGCGCGGACTCGTTCCAGGTCACGCGTCCCGGTCTGGTGCATGATGCGCCAGCCCTCCAGAAGCGATCCGCTGCCGCGGATCAGCTCCATCATCAAGTCGTTGATCTGCTGTGCCCCCTGGCTTCCGCCTAACACCAGCAACGTCTGCCCGTTCGGTGTGTTTCGTCCGGGGGACAATTGTGCGATGTCACGACGTACCGGGTTCCCTGTGAGTTGGCTCCGGGCGGTGCGGGGCAGCAGCGATGCGGTCCTTTCATAGGTCAGGCAGACGGTCCCTCCCAGTCGCGCGAACCATCGGGTCGTGCGGCCGGGAATCGCGTTCTGCTCCAACAGCAGAAAAGGGGTTCCAGTTCTGCGCGCTGCGAGGAGTGCAGCCGCGCTTGTATAGCCGCCGCACCCGATCACCGCCGCTGGGCACAATTCCCGCATCAGACGCAGGGCGCTCGAATAGGCCTGCCCGATCCGCCTGGTCGCCCAGAAAGGGCGTCGCCGCAGCGTGTCTAAACTCACGCTGGGTAACGTTCGATGTTCGAAGGAGAGCCGCGAGAAAATCTCACGCTCGATGGGACGGTCGGAACCCGCGAAGACGATGCGAGTTTGCGGTTCCCGTTCCAGCAGTTGTTCTGCAACGGCGATCCCCGGGAACAAATGCCCTCCTGTACCGCCCCCCGCGAACAAATACGTTCGTCCCGCCACGATTTCCTCAATGCTGACTTTCCGTTTGAACGCGAATGAAGCGGTCGTTCATAGATCGCCGCTTCCTACCGGGCAGTTGCCATCCTTCCAGACGCAGTTCTCCGTGAGACCCGGAATGGCCGACGCCCACATCGACCTGCCGTTGATGGGATCAGTGTCGCGTGTGGTGTGCGACGAGGAAAGCCCAGACCCGTCCGGTGTCCGAATCCGGTGAAGTCGTCAGTGCGATTCACCGCTCTGACTTCAACCATCCGCAGTGGAGTGAAGGAGTGAGCCTCGTGCAGGTGCGGCCACTGCGGTCAGTGAGAATCGCGCCCTGCACGTCCCCCCAAGCCGATGGTTCTACGATCGAACAATGAGGACAATTCCTCCGATCAAAAATGAAACGGATGAGGCACATACACCGAGTCGCGCGGGCGTCGTCGTGGCGCTGATTCAACCGCGAACGGGCGAACGGGACGACCACTCGGGGACCTGCTGGAATTTGTGGGCGTCTCGGGAGAGGCTCAGGATGACGCCCACAGCGACCAGGCTGAACAGCAGACTGCTTCCGCCATAGCTGATGAGCGGATGGGGAATGCCCTTGGGAGGCAAGAGTGCAGTGACCACACAGGCATTGACGGCCGCCTGCAGCACAAG
>JAHBXU010001041.1 GCA_019636315.1 Planctomycetaceae bacterium
GACGCCGCTGAGCTTCGCCTTGCCGCCGAAGACGATCGTCCGCACGTCGGGCTGTGACAGCGCGTCGTAGTCCTCCCAGCGGACGGTCAGATCGACCTCCATCCCGGCCCGCGCCCGCCGCGCCTGGTTGCGGAAATCGTCGCTGAAGTGATCCGGATAACGCCAGATGTGACTGTGGATGTCGACGATCACGGAGTGGCTTTGCAGCGGCGTGGGGAGGTGTAGCCAGTGGCAGTGTCGTGCGAATGGCAATCGTAGCTGAACTCGTGAGAGTTCAGCCCTGCGCGAGATTTCCCCCAGGTTGTAATCGCCACCAGCGATTCTGTGCCGACTCGCCGGTCGTTCGCCAATCGCCGACCGCACCGAATGCCCCGGTTTCTTCGAGATGCCGGGATTCGGTCGTCCGTCAGGACATTGGCAATGAATTTCGTAGTTTGTAGTCTACTGGCATCGCTGTTGCGCGAGATTCGTGGGTCTGGCAGTCCCTCTGGGCTAGGAGCCCTCTCATGGCACGGACGCAACTTCTCCCGCCGCGTGGAGCGGCGGACCGTTGTACGTGTGAACGCCAGTCGGTCGCGGCTGACGAGTCACTCGACGGCTTCGCGTGTCCCAATCCCGATTGCGACGACTTCAACCAGTTCGCCGCCGGCAACCTCAGCGTTTCGGACTGGATCGGCAAGGATCGTTCCATCCGCCGCCTGTACTGCTCGACCTGCCAGCGGCGTTTCAGTGAACGCACCGGTACTCTCCGCGAAATGTCCAAACTTCCGGAAGACGTCGTGGTGCGGATCGTCAAGTGCCTGGGGCACGGCTGCTCGGTGGAAGCGACCGCCGACATCTGTGAGGTCGATTCGCGTACGGTCGAACGGTATCTGCAGCGGGCCGGACGCCGTGCGGCCGATTTCAGCGAGCAGCAACGGGACCGCATGCCCCAGCCGCCGCCGGCGGTGGAGTTGGATGAGCTGCATGCCCGCGTCAGCCGACCGCCGGGCGAAAAAAAGGGGCGCAGCGAGCGCGGCGGGTGAAGCGTCGCCGGCGCAGCATGGGGAAAAACTGGGTGCACGTGGCGCTGGCGGCCTCGTCGCGCTACGTGCTCGACCTGCGCGTCGGTCCGCGGACCAAAGAGACGGCAGTGGATCTCGTGGCCTCGGTGGCGTTGTGCGGCCAGGGGAGCACCGCTTCCCCGCCGCTGTTTCTGGTGGACGATCATCTACCGTATCCCTCGGCGCTGCTGGAGGTGTATGGGCGGGTGAAGTTCGGCCGTCGTCGGCGGGGCCGCGGACGGCTGAAGCATCCGCGTCTGGCGCCGCCGACGGGTCTGCTGGCGGGGGTCGTCCGCAAGGTGCGCGATTCGAAGGGCAACCTGTTGGGCGTGAGCACGCGCGGACTGTTCGGCTCCAAGCGTGCGGTGGTGCAGCGCGTGCAGGCCTTGGGGATCGGCCAGGCGATTCACACCGCGCACATCGAGCGGCTCAACGCCACGTTGCGAATGCAGCAATCGCGTCTGCACCGCCGCACGGGCTGCCTGTCGCGACGTCGCCGGTTCTTGAACTGGTCGCTGCAAGTCTGGAGCAATCTTTACAACTGGACCCGTCCTCACCGCTCGCTGTGCGGAGACACGCCGGCGATGCGCGAAGGGCTGACGGATCACGTCTGGAGCGTGCGGGAGTACATCAATGTGCCGGTGCATGTCAGCGACCTGCAGCGTGAGTGCTGGGCCGAATCCCGAAAAACCGCGACAACATCGGCGCTCACTCAACGAAATCTCAACAAAACCGTGCCAACATCATGAGGCACGACCCACGGTCCGTTCAACACAGAGTCACTGAGGGAGCACTGAGATTGGTGATCGGATCCAGTTTCCTGGCGTCCTGAGCGCACCATCC
>JAHBXU010001042.1 GCA_019636315.1 Planctomycetaceae bacterium
TGGCGTGCCGGTTCGGCAAACAACGTCTCAAAATAAGCCCGATGGGCCTTGCGCAAGGCGTCGCCGCCGGGGTTGAGATTCGCCACCCACTGCTGCGACAGATCGCCCGAAAAATGCTCGATCGAATACCCGTAATGAGGGTCATGGTGTTCCAGTCCGGCCACGGTCGCCGCCAGCCGACACACGGGAACCCGGTCGCCGTACGGCTCACCCCACATCAATGTCTGACTGTCAGAGCAGAGCAATCGTTGCAGCAGCGTCGATCCGGACCGCCAACCCGCACTGAGAATGAAGATCGGCGACGCGCAGATTGGATCCTCATCACTCATGCTCTCATCCACAGGTGCACCGGCCAGCATCGGTACACTCTCGTGGCGAATCTCACGAGGCACGAGCGCTCGAGCCAACGACGAACTGACGTCAGGGGAGAAGAGCCGCATTCGAATCAAAGTCGAACGAAGAGCGTTGAGGCTTGATGAGAAATCGTGCGGAAGACGGTGGGCGGAGGCGCCCGACACATCAAGGATGAAATTCGTTGATGATCCAACGGACAATCCGCTGCGACGCGCGACCGTCGCCATAGGGATTCACTGCCCGGGACATCGCCTCGTAAGCCGCGCGATCGACCAGCAGCGAGCGGACACAGGTCACGATCTGTTCGCGATCCGATCCGACCAGCCGGCATGTTCCAGCGGACACTCCCTCTTCCCGCTCCGTTTCGGTGCGCAAGACGAGCACCGGCTTGCCCAGTGCCGGGGCCTCTTCCTGAATGCCGCCGGAGTCCGTCAGGATGAGGTAAGATCGAGCGATCTCCTCCGCGAACTCCTGGTATGCCAACGGTTCGGTCAGATGAATTCGTTCGTGCCCCGACAACATCCCGAAGACGGTCCGCCGCACGTTGGGATTCAGGTGGACCGGGAACACGACCTCGACGTCGACATGTTCGCCGACAACGTCCAGCAGCGCCTGGCAAATCCGCTCCAGTGGTTCACCGAAGCTCTCGCGCCGATGCGCCGTGACGAGAATGCGTCGCCGCCCGGGATGGTTGACCCGCTTCCCCTGCGAGGGCCCGACGATCGACAAGAGCGCATCAATCACCGTATTGCCCGTGACGAGGACGCGGTCCTCGGGAATTCCTTCCCGGATCAGATTGTCCTTCGACGTCTCCGTCGGAGCAAAATGCATATCGCTGAGTCGCGTCGTCAATACGCGATTCATTTCTTCCGGGAACGGAAAGAACTTGTTGTAAGTCCGCAGTCCGGCCTCGACATGTCCCACGGCCACTTTGTGATAGTAGGCCGCCAGTGCAGTCGCAAATGTGGTGGTCGTATCCCCCTGCACCAGTACGAGGTCGACGGCCTCGCGGTCGAACACGCTGTCAACGCCTCGCAACACGCCGCACGTGACGTCGGACAACGTCTGGCCGGCCGTCATGAGATTCAGGTCGTAATCGGGCTGGAGTTCAAACAACTGCAGCACCTGGTCCAGCATCTCCCGATGTTGAGCCGTGACGACGACGAGCGTTCGGATGCGATCCGCGTGCTGCTGTAACTCGCGCACAATCGGCGCCATCTTGATGGCTTCCGGACGTGTCCCGAAGGCGACCATGACGTTTGTGCGGCTCATCGCTGCGCGGGCTCCAGAACGTCGGCTGCCGAGGAACCACGAACAACAGTTTCCAACACGTCCGCCAGTTTCCCCGCGAGCTTTCGCACGCTGTACTTCTCGATCGACCGGGAGTCTACCGCACGCCGCATCTGTCCGCCCATAAACTGTTCGTACTGAGAGCGAATCGCACCAGAAATGGCATCGATATCGTCGTTGTCCACAGATTCGCCCCAACCCTCGCCGCGCACCATTGCGTCCACGGCTCCGCCCGGATCGCA
>JAHBXU010001043.1 GCA_019636315.1 Planctomycetaceae bacterium
CAGATTCGTCTCCGAACCGGCCGGGCTTACCGGGAACAGACCAGAACGGGCACGGATCCGGCCGCGGGCGCCGTTCTGATTCGCCAGCATCTGCTCGATCGGCGTCACATGGAATGATCCCTCGTCGGGATCGCAGTCGGCGGATCGTTAGGTGAAGAACTGGCGAAGCTTCTTCCAGTGAGTCCGCGTCGTGTGGACCAGTTGAGCACGCTTCGACCAGGTATAGCTGACGGAAATCATTGGCGCCCGATCGGACCAGACGGTCTCAACATATGAACCGGGCGTCGCGCAGCTGTCGAGCAGTTTCACCTGCGGCAACTGACAACTGATCGCCGCGGCGAGTTCCAGTTCCGACCACAAGCCCAGACTGCACTCCGCCAGATGGGGCGCCCAGCCAATCTTGAAGGCGAACAAGCGGTCGCCCGCCAGCAAATTGCACGTACTGGCGACGACATCCCCATTGAGTAACATCTCGCCGAACACCACCGCCTGACGCAGCGCCGCCTCGTGAACGGCCAGACGAAAGAACCGTTCATGGGTGAACTGTGCGATGAGAGACGTTCGGGCGGCTCCTTTCCAGCCAAGCCCCTCCAGATCCAGAAACGTGTCCACCGTTGCATCGCGTCCGGTGCGGGGCCGTGTTAGTCGAAACTCCACTCGTCCCAGCGCTTCCAGGCGTTTGCGCGCGCGTCGGAGCGATTTCCGCCGCGATTTCGAGCATCTCTCCAACAGCACCTCGACGCTGAGTGGCTCGCCAAGCCGCAACTGGGCGCGATGCCAGAGGGCGCGGACGTGTCGCTGGATGCCTTGCCGCGCCGCGGCAGCGTCCAACTGATGCGCGAGGGCGTCCTTGCGGAGCGCCGAGAAATGCAGGCCGTGCGATTCGCGCCCCTGACTGAGTACGGAAAACATGGTATCGAGTCCCCGTTCTCCGTGCTCGGGATCGACCAGTAGACCTTCAAGGAAGGTGTATGGCGATGCGGTCATTGAGAGGACGGGCAAGGGCTCGCTCAGCGAGAGTTCCGACAGCACAAACACCGCTGCAGCAAGCCACTCGTTCGATGGCTCGTTTTCGACGACCAGAACCTGCAGTTCCTGATCCGGAACGACGGTATCCGCCATCGCTCTGACGAAACCGGGAGCCAGAAAGTGATTGTGATGGCGGCAGCGGTCGAACAGCCGCTCCCAACAGGCGAACTCGTTCGATGTCAGGCAGACGACCGGCCGCGACTTGACGACGATCTCCCTTCCGGTCGTGATCGGCGCCAGGTCAGCACGGACAGAGCGAAGTTCCGCAATGGCCGCCGCATCGACCCCTTGCTCATGCCGCAGAGATTCTTGCGGCGCGTTGAGCTGGCGGGCGACCGGTTCAAAGGACATTGAGCTGGCAAGCATGTATTCGTGGAGCGCGGCCTTGGAGGAACTGCCGGATGGTGATCCCCTAAACCTGCTTTCACGAGTGCCGCATTGCACACAGATCCCATTCGCATGTATCGAATTGGTCGTTGTCGACCGACACCCATTCCGTCCAATCCTCACAATCGTCACATGACCTGTTCGATCCCGCCTCTGCGTCTGGAACAGACGAAGACAAGGCCCCGGAGTGGCTTCATCATCGGCATCACAACCGCCGGCGGCGCCGTCTGTCGGCTCGTCGATGTTCTGGCCCACCGATGTGCGTCCCGATAGACTGAGGTGACGATCTTTCCCCCCAAGACGTCTGGTCGGTGATTGACCAAATGTACTCAGTCGGCGGCAGATGGGCCGATCGCGATCGGCCGCCATTCTGTATTGAGGCCGTTCCTCCCAGATCCTTTTGAGAATCATTGCTCGATGAACGACCGGTCCGACAACGTGCGAGAGGATGCAACTCACTA
>JAHBXU010001044.1 GCA_019636315.1 Planctomycetaceae bacterium
GATCGAAGCCGGCCGGATGTCCTTCGAGCAAATCCACCACCGCATGAAAGCGGGGTTTCGAGAACTGCGCGGCGGATCGTGTCCCCGCGAGGAGATCCCTGACCCGGCAGACAGGGTTAACCTGGACCACACGTTCCAAACCCGGTAATGCGCCGTGTGTCTGCGAAGAATTCCCGAGAGGGCCGGCATCACGGACACGAGGTGCAGCGTCCGGGTTTGCGAAGGGGATTGCGACGCCATCGCCGATCGGCTCCGCCGGGATTTCCGCCGGCGGCTGCGGGAGCGGCTCCAGTTGCGAAACGGTCACCCGAGACCGGTGGTTAATACCCAGCGAAGCGACGATGCAGAAGTGTGACGCTAATATGGCGGGCCACTATATGAGCTAGGAATTGTGACATCTGGTTGCGGGTCCTTCCTTGGTTCGCATCCGTTCTCCACCCAAGGGGGAACAATTGATTGTGGGCAGTGTCTTTCCTGCACCAGCGGAGCGGACAACTGTCGTTTGTTGCGGACTTAGATATCCCGCGGAGAACACGTATTGCGATACTTGGACACAACCTATATGAACCGTTCTGGTTAGCCCCACAACGCGCCGGTGCCTCAGCACGACGCAAACCCCGTCCCGGCGGCGGCGACGCACCAGTGGGGCCAGCAAGGCCACTGAAACACACTCCTCGGCACTCCGCATGAACAACCACGACGGTTGGCGAGCGGTGCATCATTATGCCTCACGCAGAACGAGACAGGTCAAATTGTGGTGTTTCGCCGCGCTGGTAACCACACGCCCAGCGGATGTTTTTGCGTACAGTTGAAGGCATTCAATGTCCACGGACCATAACGCCGCGCCATCACCCGGTAGGCCCCGTTGCCGAGAAGCCTGTTCATCGGAGTGGACCGCGCGCCCTTGGCGGCAGGTCGTCGGCGATGTACGGCCGTCGCCATCCGAAGATCGGACCGACGCGGTGGATCGATGCGGTCAGTCCATCTGCCTGATCCGTTGCGGCACCCTTTCCAGGCCGCTCACACGGACCGCGTCCGCCGGACAGAAGTCGTTGGCCCAACCCGCGCGCATCTGGTTCAGAGACCCGATGCGCACGGGGAGAGGACAATTCCCGCGCCATCCGTCTGCGCCGTACAAGACGGGCTATCCCGGATACCGATAGAAAACGGGCCGCTTGTTCCCCACCGTGTAGCAATCATTCGGCTGCCAGCAAAGGCGGTAGCCGTGAGGGCGGAAGTAATCTTCCAGCAATTCACGGTCGCGCAATTCTCCCTCGATCTGGTAACGGAGATACAACATCTCGGCTTCCTGAACGAATTGCAGGCTGACGAACGAGGACTCCAGCCGGTCGGCCAACGCCGGATCATAGAGCATCCCTCCCTGGGGAGGCCGGAGCGCTGTTGCCTGATGCGGCACAAACCGGAATGAGAGCCGGTTTCGACCGCAGGCACAGCGAGTTATGGAAACAGGTTCAAAGAGGTCCTCTTCCGTTCCCGGCCCCAGATCGGGCGTCCGCATGAGATTCAAGAGATTCACTCGCTCCTTCCCCGCGATCGCGCACGTCGGCAACGTATGAAGACAACCCGCGCGGCACGTGGAATAGAACAGCCCCGTCGTCCAGTCTCCCAGGGCATCGTTGATGTGAACGCCCTGCTGCTGCAGATGCTGCCGCGCATAGAACGGCTCCCAATGCTGGGACATCAAATTGAGCCGGTCTCGGTGGGCGACGACGAACTCCTGAAACGCTGATTGCCGGTTCAGGTACAGGAAACTGTCCGGAACCGAAATCAGCGAGAGTGCCTCGTGTTCCGACAGCAATGGCTGCAAGGCGCGGATCAATTCTTCGACCAGTGATTGCTGCAGCGGCCCGCACT
>JAHBXU010001045.1 GCA_019636315.1 Planctomycetaceae bacterium
CCTTGTGGATGTGCACTCAAGCCGAAGCGGACGGCTACGTCACGGGGCTTGAACCGGGGACCAACTTCCCGTATCCCAAGTGGATCGAGAGACAGCAGGGCCGCCTGCAGCGTCTGGGACCTGGCGAGAGTCTGGCCGTTGAACTCACAATCGGCATTCACGCCACTTCGGAGTCGGTGACGGCGGTCTCGGATCGAATTGCGAGGCTGCAGTCCGAAAGTCCGCCTCACATCTACCGAACACCTGCTCCGCCGTTCACTCCCGCCGATTGACTCCCGCCAATTTGATTCGGCGGAAGACCTGCTGCGGACGGCTCCCACGAACGTGGGGCGCCGATCTGTCAGGACTCAAAGAACGGCGTCTGTCTGATCGATCGCCCACTGATGCGTGAGCGAGGAAATCCATAGGGCGTCCTTGTTCACACTTCGGCTGACCAGCGATTTCGCAAATCGACGAAGTAAAAAAAGTTCAGGCTCCCGATGCAAATGCATCGGGAGCCTGATGAACTGGGCAGTCAGGATATGACAGTCGCGATCAGGTCAGAAGGTCAGGATGGCGTCGACGCCGAAGATGGCGCCTTCGTCAACCGGCAGACCGACCGGGTTCGCCGCATTCTGGATGCCGGAGAACCCATTCGCCGAGGGGCTCCACTGGTAGCGAACTTCCGGACGAACGATGAAGTTCGCAACCGGTTTGATGTTCACGCCGCCGGTGATGCCGTAGTAGGAAACGCCGTCCGCCTTGAACCACTCCGCACGTCCGCCGATGCCGACCTTGTTGGTCAGGCTGTAGAGGAGGTACTGGTTGAGGCCGATCGTGTTGGTCGTCGTTCCGACGAATCCGCTATCAGGATCGTGGAAGTTGCCCTGGTTGGTGTGCAACAGGTCGCTCTGAGCGACGTAGTTCAACTTGTCGGTGACGGCCACATCGAGCACGAGGCTGTGGCTGTAGCCGGATCCGATGGCGCCGAAGTTGCCAGCCGTGGTGATGTACGTGAAGGTCACGTCATCGCCGAGCCCGACGCTGAATCCACCCAGGAAGCTGCTGCCGTTGTTGAACTGGTCGAAGCCCGTATCCCAGCCCGCCGTCCAACCCGCGTAGATGGTCACGTTGTCGCTGGCGGTGTACGTTCCCAAAACGCCGGTGTGGGTGAACGCTTCCGCGTTATACATCGTGAACGCGTGGCTGTAGAAGAAGTTGTCTGGCGCGGTGACGACTTCGTAGCCCAGCAGCGTGTAGAAGTGTCCGCCCTTGATGGCGAAATCGCCGTAGGCGACTTCGAGGTACGCCTGCGGGAAGGCCCAACCGTAGCTGCCATGGTCGAAGCCGTTATCGAAGTCCCAGTTGCCCGGACGGTTGCCGAAGGCCTGGGTGTCCGCCGCGTCGACGCCGTACATCACGTCGAAGCGACCGCCGAAGTCGATCCCTTCGCTGCCGTCAACGGCCTTCTCAATGTAGATCCAGCTCTGATGGTTGTTGAACCTCCCCGGGTGCGAGTTGAACAGTCCGGTCGACTTATTGTGGTATCCCCACTGGGTCCACCCGCCGATGTCGACGGACGAGTCTTCTCCGAGCACGGTCGAAGAGAAGTCCCAGGGATCGCCCAGGTCTTCGGTAAACCAGTTGTCCGCCTTGCCCTGTGAGGTGGCCAGTGCCACGGCGACCCCAGTCAGGAGAAATGCTGCACATGACAGCTTCCGCATGATGTCCCTCCCTGCGATGCGATGAGCGACCTGTCGCCTCGCCGATTCCCTGGCCCCTGCGAAATGCAGCAGCCTCCTTGTTTTCGGTCATGGTCGTCGGGATTGTGGACGGCGTTCCGAACCGGCCCCCGAACGTCCCCGTCACGTCGCACGCGACGCGATTTCAGGT
>JAHBXU010001046.1 GCA_019636315.1 Planctomycetaceae bacterium
GAGTTGCGTTCGGCCGTTGTCGAGCACCAGGCAGCGCGCATGCAACGCATCGTGCGCCCCGATCACTTCACGATCGGTCATGCTGCCGTTCGACGAAACGGGAAACCAGGTCGGCGTGATGTCCATGGCATACGCTCCGGCCTGCAGCCGTTCCGCAGCGTTCGCCGGCCGCCCAACGCGGTGACCTATCGAACAACTGACGGCTGCCATCATTGCCAGGAGGAACGACCAACGCCGCGCCGAGATGCTGCACATACCTGGATTCCTCGTTCTCATGTCACAAAGGGGGCACGTTCTGATTGTCGCCGCGATCGCGGGATGGACTATCCGCCGTTCTCGCGACGTCGCTGTTCCAGCACAAGTTCGAGATAGGATCGCCGCTCGGGAGCACTCAGTCCAAGATGAGCGGCGAGCCGGTGAAGTGCGTCGCGGGCCGCCGGCCAATCGGCGGCACAGGCGATCGTTTCGATTTCAACAAACTCGCCCAGTGATTCGACGTGGTCGAGCACCAGCTTCACAGGGAGACCTTCCCACTCGAGTCCGCACGACCGACGATGCTTGAAGACGGTTCCCACCTCGCGAAATCCGAGTCCCGCGAGCAGTGCCGCGGCTCGCTGCCGTGCATCGGCTCCCGATTCGACCGCAATCTCCACCTCCTGCCGTGTCTTCGTTTCACGATCGATCTTGGGCCCCTTATAGGTCAACCAGTTGCTCTCGTCCTGCGTACGGAGGCGAAAC
Source organism: Planctomycetaceae bacterium (assembly GCA_019636315.1). Classification (GTDB taxonomy): domain Bacteria; phylum Planctomycetota; class Planctomycetia; order Planctomycetales; family Planctomycetaceae; genus JAHBXU01. Next base: position 739 of record JAHBXU010001046.1, read on the forward strand.
GCTTCATCGGTTTGGACAAAATCACGCGCGGGGTGTGCATAGTAGGTGTCCCGCTGCTCGACCGGCGCTGAGAGCACGGCCCCAAACTCGCCAACCCGCGCATGCAGATCATCCTGGCTGGTCCGGCAGAACTTGAGTTCGACTTCGTAGTCCATGTCGCTGGGAAGACCCTTGCAGAAATCCGATGGTTCCGTCACCCGGCGTAATCCGGTTGCACGGCGGCGACCCAGCGTTTCATTCCCTGGAAGTGTTCCAGATTCTTGCCGCGCCGGGTGAATTCGCCGATGCTCTCGGCGACTTCTTCCGGAATGAGCGACATCGACCCGCCGCCGGCCGTCGCCAGAAGCTGATACATGCAGGCCCGCTCCAGCTCATACAGATCGAGGTAGGCCTTGGCCACGCTGTCGGCGGCGATCAGCACGCCATGATTGCGGAGAATCAGCACACGCTTATTCCCTAATGTTTCGGCCATGCGGGCCCCTTCGTCCTCGCCCGACAGCGTTCCGTCGTAAACTTCGTAATAGACGACTTCGTTATGAAACCGCGCGGCCTGCTGCGAGCTGCGTGGCTCGAAACGCATATCGCTCCGGATCGACATGGCCGTCAAGTAGGGTGCGTGGACATGCATGACGCACTTGGCGTCGGGCCGCGCGCGATGAGCCGGCGCATGAATGATCCACGCGGCACGAATCGGCGGCCGCAACCCCGAGAGAAATGTGCCGTCCACATCCATTAGGGCCAGATTGCCAGCCGTAATCTGCGACCAGTGCGTATGACCGGGCGAGATGACCATCCGCCCGCCGGTCTCCGGCCCCATGAAGCTGATGTGGTTCCAGACCCCTTCATTCAACCCGTGCAGCACGGCCAGCCGATGCGCCGCTGCGACGTCCTCGCGCGCCTCCGCTTCCCCATAATCACTCGCCATCGGTCGCTTTCAAGTCGAAGGAATCTCGTTTTGATGCGTTCGCCGCAAATCGACGCGACGACGCGCGAGCGCCTCTACTCCTTTGTCACCACCTCGTCGAGGTTCAGCACAACGCTTGCAATGCTTGTCCAGGCGGCAAGCTCGGCTGCCGGGAGGGAGGCATCTTGAGGCGTCTCGCCGATACGAATCAGATTTGCCGCGGCCTCGT
>JAHBXU010001047.1 GCA_019636315.1 Planctomycetaceae bacterium
AGGCCGTCCATGTCACGCGGCGTTCGCACGCGCCGTGCTGGTTCTAACAGAAGAATGCGCTCAAACAGCCGCGGATGAAATGCGGCAAACGGGTCCGATGCTCCCACAAGTTCCTGAGATGCCTCCAGAGAATCCTGGCGTTCGGTTGCATCAGATTCGTCCTCGGCATCGGAACCGAGCAGCTTGTTCAGGGCCTCCACTTCATTTGAGGCGAGCAACTTGAGTCGGATGCGGACCGCTCTGGGACGCGCCTGGTCCCACGCGGCATCCCACTCTGGCCGCCACGCCCTGTCTGAATAAAACTCGAAGCGGCACGCGACGACTTCCGGGATATGTTCATGCGTAATCCCGGTGATTCCCCTCTCTGTCAGCCGACCAATCGACTCGACGATGTCGGTCGCCTCGTCGTCCCGGTCGCTCAAATAAGATTCGAATCCTGCGTCGCTGCGGTTCAACGACATGTCGTCGGAATTCAATAGCCCCAACAGCTCGACCGGGATCTCAAATCGGTGCAGTCCGGGCGCCAATTCCTGTTCATCGCGACGAATCGCACGCGGCGGTTCAAACTGATACACAACCTGCGTCCACGTTCCGGCCGCAACCGCTGTCGGCGCGTCGAACTCTGACAGAGATGTTCCCCGCGTCCCCATTCGCTCATTGCGAATTTCACCCGCGGCTCCGGCGTCCAAAGGGAGACCATCGGCGGCGGACGGAGACAATCGATCCAAGTCGGGCTCCGAACGGACGATGATGAGCCGCAGCGATCGATCGCTCCCCTGAAACGTGACCTCAGGCAGAGTCATAACCCCATCGAGTCGATCCGATGTCGCGGGCCGCGAGAACTCGTCCTGCGGATCAGGCTCCGGGCTGATGACGTCAGGACGTGGCGAACTCAATGGGCCCCGGGGACGCCGCCGCGCGGATTCGGGCGACATTGACGTGGGGGCAAGCGGGGGATCAATGGTATTCGACTTCCCGGTCTCAATTGGTCGCACCGTCGATTGCAGATCCGTAGCAAGCAGGTCCATGAGTGAGCGGGCCAATTGCTGTTCGGAGGCCTGACGACGACCGGCCACAAGGAAGCCCGAGTACATTGTCATCAGATTCCAGGCGACGGCCATGAGCGTCGCCAGCAGCACGGACGCGATCAGCAATTCGAGCAGCGTGTAACCGGCAGGGTGATTCAACGACTGTTGGCGAGTTCTCCGGAGTGCGGCGCGGACCATCATGGTACGCCCCCTTCCTGCACGGCGAGTGCACCGGAGACTGAGCCGTCGCTGCGATCCTCGAGTTCGGCGGCCAGTGGATCTTCAATCCATCGCGACAGTTCAAAGCGAATCGGCCGCGTCGTCAATTCGGGCGATTGCTCGACAGTGACCGTCAACACTGCCAGTCCCGGATGCGCTTCCAGCGGCGCGAGCCGGAGCGAGTAGAGCCATTTGACGGTCTCCAGCGCGGTGCCGGCATCGTCCAGTGAAGACGCGGCGGGATCGTCCGTGAAGGCGAATGGTTCCAGCGACTCGGCCGCCTCGGTGAACGACTCCTCTTCCAGCAACGCCGAAGCGAGCGGTGCGGCCGGACGCAACGGTTCCTGTTCGACCTGCTCGAATTCACGCAGGCCCAGGAGAAGTTCTTGCAACACCTGCTCGCAAAGGAGTTGTGCTTCGGACAACTCGCGTCCTCGGAGCGATTGCCGTCGTCCCATGCCCGCGAGTTCGCCGAGCACCACCACGCTGCCAAGCAGAATGGCCGTCGCAAGAATGACCTCCATCAGCGAGAATCCGGATCGGATCCTCTCGCCGGCGAATTGAGGTCCACTGATACGATGAGGATGAGACGCCTTCCGCCGACCGAGTCGTCGGAAGCCGAT
>JAHBXU010001048.1 GCA_019636315.1 Planctomycetaceae bacterium
CGGATCGACATGAAAACCTCCGTGCGGGATCAGGTGAACGGCCTGGACATTGCTGCCTACTTCAACCTGCTCGCGACACTGATGAAGGACAACCCACCGAGCGCTGCTGACGCTCCCATCCTGGCGAAGATGGCGCGGCTGGGAATTGTTCCCGGCCAACCGTTCGCTTTCGACAAGCTCGATCCGGCTGCTCGACAGGCCCTTCAGGATGTGCCGCATGCGGCTTTCGAGAAAATCATGGGGCACTTTCAGTCCGCCGGACAAGTGAAGAATGGTTGGGTGTTTACGACGCACACCGGCGAGTATGGCACGGACTATCTGCAACGAGCCCTGATCACGGCGATCGGACTGGGAGCCAACCGCCCGCAGGACGCCGTCTATCCGACATCGGAGGTTGATCCCACGGGCGCACCGTACGACGGCGCCAACCGCTATGTCATGCATTTTCCCAAGGGGCAGCTGCCGCCGGTTGACGGCTTCTGGTCGTTGACGATGTATGACGCCGAGTACTTCTTCGTCGACAATCCGCTGAATCGCTACACACTCAGTCCGAGGAACGCGCTCCAGAAGAATCGCGATGGCTCGATTGATCTTTACGTGCAGCATGAGAACCCCGGCCCGGACAAAGAGTCCAACTGGCTGCCCGCGCCGCCCGGGCGATTCATTCTCATGTTGCGTCTCTACTGGCCGAAAGAAACGCCGCCATCGATCCTGGATGGTTCATGGGCGATTCCCGGCGTTTTGAAAGTGGAGTGAATTATTGCGCCGCCCGGTTCGCCCGGAGGGCCCCGAGCGATCACAGGAAAGGCGTTGTTCGAAGAACCGCGTACCGGTTCTGAGATAAAGTCACCTGTGGGAATCTGACCACCGAGCGATGGCGCAGGGCGGCAATTGGGTCGTCGGGCAACTTTCCGTCGCGACGCGCCTGCGGCAAATCCAGAAATCGGCGGCCTTGGCGCGGGTCGTCTCGTACCGCATGATGGGGTGGAGGCGTGCGTCTCATTTTCCGTCGCCTCCTCATCTGCCGTCCGTTCGCACATTGGAAGCTTCTGACAACGATCAATCGTCGGATTCGGTCGCATCGCGTTTCTATGCGGCTCAGTTCCTGATTGCGCTCGTGATTTTGTTGTGTGCAGCTCCGTTCCTGGAGCGATTTGCCTGGGGGCAGGTTGTCGAGACCATCCTGATCACGACGGTGTTGATTGCGGCCATCCCTGCGGTCGGAGGCGACCGCAGGACGTTTGTGATCTCCACCCTGCTGGCCCTGCCGGCGATCGTGGGACGGTGGCTGCATCACATCGCGCCCAACGATCTGACATCGACCGCGTTTCTGGGCGGGGCGATCGTGTTCGCTGCTTTCGTCGTGGTGCATCACTTGCGATTCATTCTCTCGGCCGACGAGGTCGACACACAGGTGCTGTGCGCCGGGGTGTCGACGTTCCTGATGCTCGGACTGTTGTGGACGTTCGCTTATCTGCTGATTGAGAACATCGCGCCCCAGTCCTACCTGATTCAGATGGGGCAGAGCGGTCCGAGTCGATTGAATGGCTTTCACGCGCTCTACTTCAGTTTTGGCAATCTCAGCGGATTGACGTTCGGCGAGATCACACCGGCTTCCGACGTGGTCCGCATGCTGGCGCTCCTGGAGTCGATGGTCGCCATGTTTTATATGGCGATTCTGATTTCGCGCCTGGTGGCGTTGCATACGGAGCGCGCCCTGCACAAGTAGCGACTTCGAGTTTGTTCTTTCGCAGTGCCTGTCGGGATCAGTTTCCTCCGGTGCACACATCCTGCCCCCGCGCAGGCAGTTCCAGTTTCAGAGTTCCACTAAATAAGGGTCTTCAATCATGAGCGGTTTCCCCC
>JAHBXU010001049.1 GCA_019636315.1 Planctomycetaceae bacterium
AAGCAGAAAGTCGCGCTCGCCCGCGCCCTCCTGCACGAACCGGCCGCCCTCTTCCTCGATGAGCCGACCAGCGGCCTCGACCCGCTCGGAACACGGGATATGAAGGACATGATCATCAAGCTCCGCGAACAGGGCAAGACCGTCGTGATGTCTTCGCACCTGTTGGCGGACGTCCAGGACGTTTGCGATCGCATCGCCATCCTCTATTCCGGCGAGCTCAAAGTGATCGGCAACGTTTCGGAACTGCTCCAGGAGCAGAACGAAACGCAGATTCTGACGTCTCGATTGAGCGACGACGCCGTGCGCGAGGTGAAGGAAGTTCTGGCGCGTCACCAGGCGAACGTCATGAAAGTGGACCATCCGAAAGCAACCCTTGAGGACCTGTTCCTGCGGACGGTCTACGAAAGCAAGGCGCGGCCGGGACGAAGGTTTGTCCCCGGCGAACGGCCCGGAGAAGACAGCCCGAACGAGACGCCAATGGATGGGAAGTCCAAGTCCGTTCCCGCGGCAGCCCGGGCCAAATAGCCCGTGGACGATGGCGATTCACCGTTCGCGGAGGGGCGCAGCTTTCAGCGCCCTCCCCTCCACGTGCGCGGCGACATTCATAGATTGCGATTTGCAGGGCACTTCACCCGCGTCCTGTCTTTTTTGATTCTATCGACGGTGCATCATGTATGAGGATCTGGAACCATTTCGCCTTGGCATCGCGCTGCTCAAGTGGCTGGCCGTGGTGATCATCTGCGGGGGCGTTGCCACGGCGATCGCCGTGATGATCTCCCTGACTGAAGGAGGCATGACGGGCCCCGCCAAAGTGTGGGCCGCCATTCGCCGCGGCGTCGCCGACCTGCTCGGCATGTCCTTCAAGCGAGTCGCCGCGATCGCCACCTTGACGTTCAAGGAATCGGTCCGCCGCCAGGACGTGCTGGTCGGAGTCGTCTTCGTGCTGCTGTTCATGTTCGCCGGCTGGTTCCTCAGCACAACGGACGTCGATACACCGGCCAAGCCGTATATCAGTTTCGTTCTCAAGGCCGTGCGCTGGCTGATTATCCCGGTGGCGCTTCTGCTCTCCTGCTGGGGTCTGCCTGCGGATATTAAGGCACGCTCGCTGCATACGGTCGTCACCAAGCCGATTCGGCGGTCGGAGATCGTGCTGGGACGAATGCTCGGCTATAGCGCGATTATGACCATCGGCGTCGCCCTCATGGGGCTGATCGGGTACGTCTGGATCGTCCGCCAAGTGCCCGAGGATGCCCGCAAGAATCAACTTGTCAGCCGCGTGCCCGTGTATGGTGCGCTGACGTTTCTCGACCGGACCGGCACCGAAACCCATGTGCCGCTCAACGTGGGCGATTTCTGGCAATTCCGCAGTTTCGTCGAAGGGAACACCCGCGCCCGCGCCATCTACAAGTTTGAGAACGTTAAGCCGGACTCCGTTAAAATCGACGACGGGCTGCAACTGGAATATCGGTTCGAATCGTTCCGGTCCCATAAAGGGGATATCAACCAGCTCATCCAGGCCCAGTTCATGCTGGTCGATGAAGACTCCGGGCTACGTGTGCCATATCCCCCGGTGCCCTTCGAGGTCAAGGAGTTTGCGGATATTCAAGCGCGCAGCGGACGCGAGGATGGACGAAACCCGATTGTCACCATTCCCAGAAAGTTGACTTACACTCCGGAAGGCGAACAGGAAGCACGGACGGTCGATCTGTTCGACGATCTGATGGCGGACGGCGACCTGACGGTCGAAGTGCGGTGCGTTGACTCGTCACAGTATCTGGGGGCGGCGCGCACCGACCTGTTCATTCGCTCGCCGGACCGGCCGTTCAGTTCCGGCTATTTCAAGGCCATCCTGGGAACCTG
>JAHBXU010000105.1 GCA_019636315.1 Planctomycetaceae bacterium
CAGGTATAGGAGGCGCTCATACGGGCACCTCCTCGAACTCGGCGTTCAGCCGGCGGGAGTGGGCGTAGCCGAGGTCTCCTGCGAGGTCCACGAGATACTCGGTAACCTCGTCGGCGTACTCGGCCCGGCCTTTGTGCCGGTCCCAGTCGAACAGCTCGTCCGCCATGCGGGCGGCCGCTTCGTGAGACACGGCCTCCAGTTCGCCGAACGTGAGCCGCACCGTGGCGTAGACGTGCACGGTATAGCGGTGCAGCGGGACATCCTGCTGCCAGACCAGCCCCAGCTCGACCAGCTTCCGCCGCGCGGCGTCATCGTCCGGATACCGCCGGCAGTGATCGCAGCGCTCGACCTTCGCACCCGGCGCGAGCCGGCCGTTGTCGAGGTGCGCGATCACGCCGGGCACTCCGCTCCGGAAATACCCCGGCTCCATGCACGCACAGAGCCGGTACTGCTCGGGAACTTCGGCCCGGGCCGGATCGAACTCCGTCAGACGATGCCGATCCTCTTCGCTGGGAGGACCGCCATACACCGACCAATCGCCGTAGAACATCCCGTCGTAGTAGACCAGGTCGCCGACGATCGTCAGCTCCCCCCGGCCCTCGTCGAACTGGATGTGCGACCCGTAGGTCGTCTGGAAGCAAGGGAAGGGGCCGAAGATCGGTCCCGGCTCTCCCCAGTCCTCCAGCCGTTCGTCCGGTTTCTGCCGGCCGTGAAACAGCTTCAGGTAGGGCATGCGTCACCCCCCTTCTGCGCCTCCACGCCTTTCCGCACCGCGGCGGCCTCCTCGTCGAAGCGCCGCCGGCAATCGGGACACAGGCCGAGGTAGTTCTCGGCGCTGCCTTGCGGGAAGAACACGATCTCCGTCCACCCCGCAGCCACCGCTTCCTCATAAGTCTCCGGCGAAGCCGCGTCGCACTCCTCACAGGAGAGCGTGAACGGCACGCTATGATCAATCTGGAACTCATCAGTCATGGGAATGCCCCTTCTCATCAAGGACAGAAAGCCCCCACAGAAGGAGCCCGGCGCAGGCGGCCGCGCCATGCGCAGAACCACCCGCGTCCGGGACTCCTCCCCAGGAGCTTCAACCAGCCGCATCGGCGTCACCCGGCGCCCGTAAGACCTGCTCACAGAGCACGCGGGCGAACGCCCGATGCAGCGGATGCTCCGGCGGTAGTGCCGTTGTGATCCGCGGCGCAAAGCCACCACGGTCCAACCACTCCGCCAACGCCTCGGCCGCTTCAGCAGCAGCCGGCCAGTCATCCTCGATCAGCGCCTCCAGCAATTCGGTCCACGTGGCCTGGGGGTCCATGATCAGGCTGCCATGGCCAGCGCCATCAGCTTGCCGATGCGGGCATCCAGCTCCACACGGTCCCCCGCATAGCGGACGTCCTGCGAGAGGTGTGTCAGCGCATCGACCAGAGCGAAGATCGTGTAGCCCCCCTTGCGGCGGGCGATCTCCAGCGCCTCTTTGATGAGCTGCCGCGGGATCTTCTCCGCGGACAGCTTCTTGGTCACTTCTTCGGCGTCGTGACCGAGAGACTCCTTCATGGCAATCTGCATGATGCGAGCAAACCCGTCGCGCCGGTCATCCCGGTACTTGACGAGCGTCTCGATCATCCGGCGAATCTCATCCAGCCCCTCCCGCACACCGGCGGTGTGCTTGCGGCTGAACTCGGTCACCTCCGTCGCGTCCCACACAATGTGGTTGGCGCAAACCCGCTGGAACCAGAACGTCTGGATGCCCAGCGAACGCCGCCCAACCTCGCTATTCCAGACGAAGAATCCCGGCGCAAACGCTTCGCCGTTGATCTCCGTCCAGCCTCCGGGATCGATCAGGAACGCGAACAGGTCCTGTTCGCCGCAGTAGAGTCCCGTATGGACGTCATCGTAGGCCTTCTGCGGCGGCGAGAAGTCCGACGCGAACTCCTGCACCACGTCGAGCAATTCGTCGTTCCACAGCCGGGTGTAGGCCACGCCGTGGACCGAACGGACAGCATCGCCCGTCTGCAAAAGCTGCAGCGGCTTGCCGGAGCGCGGCAAGGTCTCCTCCAGCGCCTTGCTGGCCGTCTTGGCCGACAGCCGATTGATCGTCTCCTTGCTGACCCCCGCCATGCGGCAGAGCTGGGAGAACGACCAGTCGTTGAGCCGCAGCTCGGTGCCGTCCTCGTTCACGCACAGCGTCATGTCGTGCGTGAGCAGGACCCGCTCCGGCGGCTCCCACAGGTCGTGGGACTGGGCCCGTTGACGTCGGCAGTAGTCGTACAGTGTCTCGAACGAGTCAAAGCACTCGTCCGGCGTGCGGTGAAACAGTTCCTGATGAGCCGCAGTCAACGTCGTCATGCCTGTCTCTTTCCGAATCGAACCAAAGCAAGCATTGGTCCGGCGCACACGGCCGGGCCACCGGCAGCCCCACAGGGCGACCGGCAACCCGTCCGCGAGGAAAGATCAGGCAATGGCAACGTGAGCGGGAAGATTTCTTGAAGAGAAGGTTTCTTGAAAAACCTGAATGCACACCGACCTCTCGACTTCACGACGCGCCAAGTCGAGAGACGGCAACGGCTCTACCCACAGACCGCTCGGGAAGAGAGCAGGCAGACGCGGCCACAGCGGGAAACCCGGCGGAGCGTCTTGCATCTGTTGGTATGCCAACAGAATGGCTAGCACGACGGGCGGGAATTGTCACGCCGCCGGGAGCAGAGTTTTACTCGGCGTGAACTGCCGCGGGCTGCCAGGCGCCGGCGTACTCCGCGCGGCGGGAAAGCGTTTCCAATGCGGCCCGCGGCATCGACGCGCGGAGGCAGCGGACGATCTCGCCGGCCGCCTCATGATCTCACCGCCGCGCCCTGAGCGTGAACGGAACTCACGGCGCGGCGGTGAGATCATGAGTCGGCAGGAACTCCCGCCCAGCCGGTCCACGGTGAGAATCTCCTGGACCGCGACGGGAACCTGCAGAAAGATTACCCCTACGAGCTGGGGCCGCGCGGGTACTTCGGAGAGGTCGAGGTCGAGAGCCGGTGGCTGGAGATCGCCTGGAGTTCCTCGAAGCTATGGGGCGGCCGCAAGCGAATCCAATGCCGCTTCAGAAACTGGATGCGACCGGGCCAACATTGCGCACCCTCGATGTACTAGGGTATAAGCTTGGGGTTAGAGGGCGTGATTGAGGGGCTGGAGAGGTAACTCGCTGAATTCTTGAGGGCTATGTCGACAGCAATCTTTCGCGGCGCGGCGGCCATACTTGCGGTGATGATCGCCGGATCTGCATTCGAGGTGATGGCGCATGACAAGGCTCACGTTCACGAAAACGGGAGCAATACAGCGCATAGGCACACTCACGGGGCGTCTCCTCAAGCTACCGGTCTGCCGAAGGACATCCGCACTCTCGAAATCGAGGGGTACGATTTCAGATTTGAGCCGGCTGACCTTGAAGTCGTGCCGGGAGAAGTATTTCGCCTGAAGTTGGTCAACAAGGGGCAGCTTCCCCACATGTGGGAAATCGAGGGGCGTCCTGAGACGCACGTTCATGCCGAGGTGGGTGAGACGGCTGTCGGGGTGATCACCGCTCCCGACCGAGCGGGACAGTACCGCACGGTATGCACGGCAGAGGGGCACACCGAGGCGGGGATGGTCGGAAAACTGGTGGTCCGGGAAATCGCCGACAGATCCCGCTGATTTGGGATGCGCAGTCTTACGGGGCGCGAACGAAAGTTCTGCCGGCAGTGCCGGCGGCGAGGCTACGATGCAGAGCACGCCAAGCAAAAATGTGAGACGCATCTTGTCATGGATTTCCTCCTGCTAATGAAAAGCTGTTGCAAGTTCTTCGTTGAAGGCCGAAACGCGTGAACCGTTTCCGTTGCCATTAGTGACGGTCGTGATCGAGTTTCCGCAGGTACTTCTCCGGTTCATCGCGAATCGCGTCTTCGCAGCCGGCGCAGCAGATGAAGACCTCTCGGCCTTCCACGACCAGCTTGATCGGCGGCCCCATCGAGCCCAGCGGCTCGCCCCCCACGGGACAGACTTTTTGCTTTTCGGCCAAGGCGCGGTCCTCGGGGGAGAGCTTTGCCAGCTCCGCCGCGATCTCCTGGGCATCGGCGTGGCCATGCCCATGCGCGTGCTCATGACCATCGTGTAAATGCGCTTGCGGCGTTTCGGGCGCCGGTTGCTGGGCCTGCCGCCCGCAGCCTGAGACCCAGGTGAGAACGCCTGCGGAGGCCAGCAGCAGGGTCGCAAGACGAATCGAAGTTGAGCGTACCATGAATCATGCTCCTTTCTTGAGGAAGGCGAATTGGCCGCTACGCGGCCACGGGTTCGGGGTGTTGGCGGTTCGGCTCCGCATCGAGCGACTGTTCCAGCAGCTCGTCGCGGATGCTGGCCCGCAGTTTGAATTCCATGTAGGCGCAGTACAGCGTCGGGACGATGAACGATGTGAGCGGTTCCACCAGCATGCCGCCGAAGACTGGAATGGCCATTGCGCGGGCGACGTCCGCGCCCCGTCCACTGGAAATGAGGATCGGCACCAGTGCCGCCAGCGTCGTGACAGTGGTCATCACGCAGGGGCGGATGCGCCGGAGTCCCGCCTCGTAGATGGCGCTTCGCAGCTCCTCGACCGTGCGAATCCTCCGCCGCTTGAGGACCTGGTGGATGTAGGTCGCGATCACGATGCCGTCGTCGGCTGCGAGGCCAAAGAGGGCGATGAACCCGACCCAGACCGCTGTGTTGAGCTTCACTCCCATCACGGCCACGGCGATCATGCCGCCGGCCGCCGCGAAGGGAATGCCGGCAAACACGACCAGCGAGATGGGCAGATTCCGGAAGTGCAGATAATGCAGCAGCAGATTGATCAGCACGACCATCGGAATGATCCACATCAGACGTTGATTGGCTTCGATCTGGTTTTGAAACGACCCCACCGCCACCAACTCGAAATTGCCCGCGGGGAATTCCAGATCGCCGCTTTCCCGCGCGGCGCGAAGCGACTGCATCACCGAATCCACGGTCTCCAGCGCTCCAGCGCCACGACTGGGGGAGAAAGGGACGTGGGCCACGAGCCGGGCATCTTCGCTGCGGATCATTCCCGGACCCCAGACTGAGCCGACCTGGGCGAGCCTTTCCAGGGGAACCACGTCGCCTGAACTGGTGACAACGGGCACGGTGGGTAGTTCTTCCAGCCGCTCGCGCACCTGGCGGTTGAAGCGAATTTGGATCGGATACCGCTCGCGCCCTTCGACGGTCGTCGTGACATCGACGCCGCCGAGACCCGCAGCCACCACCTGGTTGACCATCATCGTCGTCATGCCGTATCGGGCCGCTTCCTCCCGATCGACTTCGAACTCGAAATAGGGCTTGCCCATCACGATATCCGGATTGACCGTGCCGGCGTTGACCAGATGGTGCCGCTTGAGGTGTTCCGCCACGGCGACCGACGCCTTGGCCAGCCCGTCCAGGCTGTCGCCATAGATCCGCACCGCCATCGGCGCCCGGATGCCGGCCTGCAGCATCACCACCCGTCCCTCGATGGGCTGCAGAGCCGATGCGGGAGTGACCCCGGGCAGAGTCGCAACGGCATTGATCTCATCCCAGATCTTCCGTTCGGTCATGCCGGGACGCCACTGGTCGCGCGGTTTGAGCATGACGTACGTCTCGACCATCGCCACCGGCGCCGGATCGAGCGCCGACTCGACACGGCCGATCTTGCCCAGGACGTTCTCGACCTCGGGGATTCCTTTGATCAGCGTATCCTGCGCCTGGAGCATCTCCATCGACTGCGAGAAGCTCGCAGCCGGATAGAGGCTCGGCATGTAGAACCAGCTCCCCTCATCGAGGGCGATCCAATCGTCCGACTGCAAACCGGTGAACACGTGCTTGGCCTGGACGTAGCCGGGGACTTCATTCAGGTCCGCTCCGAGTGCATTGAAGACCCGCTCCACCGGCCGCAGCACCGTGGGCAGTCCGATCCAGGCCCCGAGACCTAGCACGAAGATCGTCAGCGGCAGCGACAGCATCAGCGCTTTGCGCCGGAGCGCAAACCGCAGCCGACCGGCATAGAGCCAGCGGACAAAGCGGCTTACGGGATTCTCATCAATCGGGCGGATCGTCTCCCGCGTCAACCACCACCCGGCTAGAAATCCGGCAGCGGCCGACGCAACGGCCAGCAGCGGCGCAGTGAGCGGCGCGCCGCTTGTCAGGCGGCCGCCCCAAACGAAGTAGCAGGTTGCGGCGGCCAGGGCCGCCCCCACCAATCCCGCAAGAAGACTCGTCCAGCGGGGCGTCCGCGCGCTCCGCAGAAAGAGCCGGCAGAGCATCGGCACGACCACGATCGCCACGATCAGGCTCGCAGCCAGGGCGAAGGTCTTGGTCCAAGCCAGCGGCGTAAACAGCTTGTGTTCGCGGCCAGTCAGGAAAAAGACCGGCAGGAAGCTGACAATGGTCGTGCTGACGGCGGTCATCACCGCCGGGACGACTTCCGCGGCGGAGTCCCGGATGACTTTGAATCGCCGGTCGGCCCCGCCGGGGCAACCTTCCGCTTCCCAATCGGCAAGCCCTCCGTAGACGTTTTCCAGGATAATGATGCTCATATCCACCATCGTGCCGATGGCGATCGCGATGCCGGCCAGCGACATGATATTGGCGTCGATGCCGAAGATGTTCATCGCGATGAAGGACATCAGCACCGCCATCGGCAGTGTGATGGCGACGATGAGGCTCGCCCGCACGTGCAGCAGGAACAGCACCATCACGGCGATGGTGACCAGCGTCTCATGCTTCAACGCCTCGGTCAGCGTGGCTACGGTCTCGTCGATCAGCAGTGTGCGGTCGTAGACGCCATGAATCCTGATCCCGCCAAGCTCCGATTCGAGAGAAGCGATCTTCTGTTTGACGCGCTCGATCACGTCCCGCGGGTTTTCGCGGTAGCGCATGGTCACCACGCCGCCCACCGCTTCGGCGCCATTGAAGTCCAGCGCGCCGTCTCGGAACGCCGGCCCGGCCTGGACCGTCGCGAGATCGCGCACCCGGACGGGGACGCCCTCGCGGGCCAGCACGACCGTGCTGCCGATCTGCTGGATCGTTTCGCTCTCACTCCTCCCCGAGCCGATGAATCCTTTGCCGCGGACAAGAAACTCCATGCCGCCGGCTTCGACGGTCTTGGCCCCGACGTCGATATTCGACTCCTTGACCGACTCGATGACCGCGCTGAGCGTGATGTTGTGATAACGCAGCTTGTCGGGGTCGACCTCGATCTGGTACTGCTTGACGTAGCCGCCGATCGAAGCGACCTCAGCCACGCCGTCGACCGACTGCAGCGCGTACTTGATGAAGAAGTCCTGCTTCGAGCGAAGCTCGGCCAAATCCATGCCCGCCGGGGGTTCGAGGACGTAATAGTAGATCTGCCCCAGCGCCGTCGCGTCGGGGGCCAGCCGGGGGGATGTCCCTTCGGGCAGGTTTCCGGAAACGGTCGTCAACTGTTCGGCCACGCGGGAGCGCGCCCAGTAGAAATCGACGGAATCGTCGAAAGTCACCTGGACGAAGCTGAAGCCGAACATGCTCAGGCCGCGAACGCTCTTCGATCCCGGCACCGCCTGCAGGGCGATCGACAGCGGATAGGTGATCTGGTCCTCGATGTCTTTAGGCGAGCGTCCGGTCCATTCGGTAAGGACGATCACTTGGTTTTCGCCGACGTTCGGGATGGCATCGAGCGGCACCTTGCGCGTGGAGTACAAGCCGAAGCCCACAAGCACAGCGGAAGCGATGAGGATCAGAAGCCGCTCACGGATGCAGAAGTCGAGGAGCCGAGTCATCATCAGTGGGCCTCCCTTTGCTCCTCGGCTCCCTCCAGTCGGGGTGGCGGAGAGTGCGCTGCGTGACCGGGCGTTTGAGGAGCCGCCTGAGACGCGCGGCCGGCTCCGGCGGCATCGCCGCCTTGATTTCCATTTCGAAGGGTGCCGAGCTTTTCGCGGTACTTCTCTGGTTGACTGACCAGCCGCTCACGGCAGCCTTCGCAACAGATGAACACCACCTTCCCGTCGAGGTGCACCTTCGGCGGCGTCCCCATCGAACCCAGCGGGAAATCGGCGACGGGACAAAGCCGCTGCTCCTCCGCCAGAACGCGATCTTCCGCGGAAAGCTTCGCCAGCGCCGCCGTAATCGCCGGATCTCCCTCGGCATCGACTTGGTTCAGGTTGGCGAGATACTTTCCAGGACTATCGAGCAACCGCCTTTCGCAGCCTTTGCAGCAGATGAAGAGCACTTCGCCGTTCACTTCAACCTTGGGCGGCGCCCCCATAGAGCCCAAGGCCATCTTCGTAACCGGGCAGCTCCCCTGGACGAGCGCCGCCTCGCGGTCCTGCTCGGAAAGCCCGGCCAACGCCAGCATGATCTTTTCTTGGTCCTCATCGTCGCCCCTGGGCGCCGCTTTAGTCGGGTCGATCAGGGACGGGTTTCCCGCAAGCTGCATCTGCGAGTCGATCAGGAAATTTCCCCGCGATGCGACCAGTTCTCCCTCGTCGACGCCGCCGAGGATCACAATCTGGTCAGCACAACTGGGGCCGAGGACCACGCGGCGGATCTCGAACCTCCCCGGCTCGGTCTCCACATAGACCACGCTGCTGCCGCCAGCCATGAGCACCGCGTCCCGCGGCACCGCGAGCACATTGCCTTGGCCGGCGGGTTCATCGGTAAACCCCAATTGCGAGGCGGGAACCAGGGGGACGCCGCACTCACGACATCTCCCCGGCGAGGACTCGACAACGTGCGGATGCCGGGGGCTGACCCACTTGCTGGCCAGCTCCGGATCGTAAACCCGCTCTTGCGGCCCACCATGGCCGGCGAGCGGAACCTCGATGACCGCCTTGGCGAAATCCCCAGCGCGGAGCAGTCCGCCTTCGTTCGGGACCACGACCCGCACGCCGACTGTCCGGGTTGTCGGATCGACGCTCGGATCGACAAACGCGACGCGGCCGGTAAACCGCCGCCCTGGAAGGGACTGCACCTCGGCATCGACCTTCTGGCCGTAGCGGATCGCCGCCGCGTCCTCAGGAAACAGATTCAGGATCAGCCAGACGGTGGAGAGATCCGCCAGCCTGTAGACTGGATCTCCTTCCTTGACGTACTGGCCTTCGACGGCAAGTTTTTCGATGACCGTGCCGCTGTTGGGGGCGCACACATGG
>JAHBXU010001050.1 GCA_019636315.1 Planctomycetaceae bacterium
GTAGCTCCACGGCGAATTGAACGCCGGATTGCCGGTCGTCGCAGCGTCCGGCGCCTCGCTGGTCGTCGCCGGACAAAGCAGCACGTCACAGTTCAAAAACGCGTCCAGGACCGTCCGCTTTGTCAGCATCTGGTGTTGCCGCGCGCGGGCATATTCCGTCGCCGTTGCCCGCAATCCCTCTTCAATCAATGCCGTAATGCACGGCCCGTATTCGTCCGGCTCGCGGGCTATGCGCTGTTCGTGCACAGCGGCCGCTTCAACGGCCATCACGAGGCGGTGCTGCACGAGAATATCGTCAAATTGCGGCGGCAATGTCGCTTCGACAATCACGGCGCCCTGTGATCGCAACCGGTCGACCGCCGATTCAAATACGTCTTGGACCGAGGCATCGGCCAATTCCTGAAACATGCCGCCCAATCGACCGAACCGCACACCCGCAAGATCACCTGACGACCTGGTCTCACGATCCACGGCCTCCGGTCGCTCATCGACAGAATGCGGATCCTTTGAATCGTAGCCAGCAATCGCAGCATAGACGGCGGCGAGGTCGGCGGCACTGCGGGCGATCGGTCCGGGATGGTCCATGCTCGGCGCGAGCGGCAGGACGCCCTGCAGACTGACGCGGCCATACGTCGGTTTGAACCCGGCGACTCCGCAGTAACTCGCAGGGCGAATGATCGATCCACCCGTTTGTGATCCGATGGCGGCCAGACACATGCCCGCAGCCACTGCCGCGGCGGAACCGCTGGAAGAACCACCGGGCGTGCGATCCAGATTCCAGGGGTTTCGCGTCGGCGGAGGATCGAACGACGCATATTGCGTTGTGACCGTTTTCCCCAGCAAAACGGCCCCGGCAGCCCGCAGACGCGTCACAAGGAACGCGTCACGACCGGCGATACGATTTTTCCAGGCCGCCGATCCCGCGGCCGTCGGCCACCCGGCGACATCAATAATGTCCTTGATGCCGAGCGGAATGCCGTGCAGCGGGCCACGGTATTGGCCTGCAGCGAGTTCCGCGTCCAAAGCGCGCGCCGCGTCCAAAGCAGCATTGTGATCGACCCGCACCCACGCGCGGATCTGCGATTCGCAATCATCAACGCGCTGCAGGCATCGCGTGACGACGTCCACAGACGAGATGTGTTGCGACTGGATCTGTGGGGCAAGCTCTGTAATCGTATTCGCGGGTTCAGCGACGTACTTCATGACAACCTCAAAAAAATCCACGGCCGCGTCCGGTTGAATTCTCGACCAGTGAATGCGATAAGGGGGACCACTGACGGGTGACGCCCCGGCATGTCGGTGCCTCTCAGCATCTCAGTGGGCCGCGACGATGACTGATCATAACGGTCAACGGAGTTCATGCGATGCCGCGCAGCCGCATCCGCCCCTCCCCGAAAGCGGAGGGACGCCGCTTCCGGCTCAATCCCATCCCCCGTCCGGTCCGCCGTCTCCGCATACGCGTGAACAACTGGCGGCTCAAGCTCGAATCGCCGCGGAACAGGCCGTGCAGTTAGCCAGGCTGGCCGAGGAATCCGCGCGGCTCGCATTGCAACTTAACAAACAGGCATTCGGGGCCGATTACGATGCTCCGGACCCGCATCAGACGATCGACGGCGCGTTATGGTGCGGTCATCAAGACGAAGAGACGAGCCATCGATCGAGTGATATTGCCGACAGGGGGGCGCACGTTTCTTCCAGCAAAGCAGAGGTCCCAGCCGGATCGTGGACACGGTCCCCGGTCGACCGCCGATCCGTGCACCGGTTGTCGCAGTCGGTAGCTCCTCACCCGACACCGGTTGTTTCCGTCGCCACTTCACGCGCTGACGGACGCCGGCGACGTCGTTCCAGCGCG
>JAHBXU010001051.1 GCA_019636315.1 Planctomycetaceae bacterium
CCCACCGAGGTTCGATGGCAGAGCCGTCGGCCTGGGAATGGACACCGCGACAACGACTGCTTGCCGGACTCATGGTGAAGAATCCCCGCCGATATCGGCTGTCGCCGAACCTCGCGGTCGCCATCATTTCTGACTCCCTCCGTGCATCGGCGGAGCCTCCTCGACTGGCGAAGGGGAATTCATCAGGAGCCCCCACTCCGAGGAGAGCCGATCGTGTACCACCGCATCAGCGAGTTATCGGTACGACGTTTCCTCAATCTCGAATCGATCCAGCAAGCGATAGAGCTTGCGGCGATGGATGCCGAGGGACCGGGCGGCACGAGCTTTGTTGCCTTTCTCCTGCCGCAGGACGTCGATGATATGGGCCCGCTCAATGGCGTCCAGTCGTGTATTGCCAACGTGCTGAGGAGCGGCGAGACTTTGGCCTCCGCCGTCTGCGACTTCCCGCGGCAGGTCATCCAGAGTAATCAAATGGTCGTCCGCGAGGATCGTCGCCCGCTCGAGGGCATTGATTAACTGCCGCATGTTACCGGGCCATCGATAGGTGCGGAGTGCGGCGAGCGCGTTCTCTTCGATCTCCCACTCGGGCCCCAGAAAATTTCTGATCAACAGGTTGACGTCTTCACCGCGCTCACGGAGCGGCGGCAGTATGAGCGACATTACGTTGATGCGATAGTACAAGTCTTCGCGGAACTTGCCGTCGGCAACTTCCTGAGCCAGATCCCGGTTGGTCGCCGCAATAATTCGCACATCGACTCGCCGCTCCTGATGCGAGCCGACGCGGCGCAAGGATCCGTCTTCGAGCACTCGCAGCAGTTTGGGTTGCAGAGCGGTGGGAAGTTCACCGATCTCGTCGATGAACAGAGTTCCCCCGTCGGCGACTTCAAACAGGCCGGTCTTCGCGGATGCGGCTCCGGTGAACGCGCCTTTCTCGTGCCCGAACAGTTCGCTTTCGACCAGTGGTTCCGGAAGCGCCGCACAGTTGATCGTCACCAGCGGCTTGTCCGCGCGAGTGCTGGCCTGTTGGATGGCGCGGGCAACCAGTTCCTTCCCCGTCCCGCTCTCACCTTGAATCAGCACCGCCTTATCGGTCGGTCCGACCCGTTCGATCAGTCGATTGACCTCGCGCATGACGGCCGACTCACCGATCATGACGGTGGTCGGCCGGGATTGTTGAATGACCGCTTTGAGCTGCCGATTCTCTTTTTTCAACCGCCAGCGGTCGTGCGCCAAACGGCAGCGGTGCTCCAGCTCGCCGAGTGGAAACGGCTTGGTGAGATAATCACAGGCGCCCCGTTTCATCGCTTCGACAGCGTTCTCCACCGTCGCCTGCCCGGTGAGAATGATGACTTCTGTATCGACCCCTTCGGATCTGATCCGCTGCAAGAGCTCCAACCCGGAAATGCCGGGCATGTTCATGTCGAAGATCGCCACCTGATAATGCATGCGATCGCAGTGCTTGAGCGCCTCCTGAGCATTGGCCGCTTCCGTCACGCGATGCCCTTTGCGTCGCATCCATTCCGCCGCCATTTCGCGGAAGCCATCGTCATCCTCGACGATCAGCAAATCGATTGGACGACCGGAAGGCATGAATCAGTTCCCAATGCTTGCAAACTCGCGCAGGGCACGATCCCTCCCACAACCGCTGGGACCGCAACCCATTCGATCGCGGGACGCTCCGCTATCCTGGTATTCGACGGCGTGCAGTGGCCGAGGCGCCGCACCGTTCACCATGCGAGTGACACCTGAGATTAAAGCACCTCATCTGTGGGAAGCACAATCGAGCGGCGGCAGAGCTCGCTCGCTGCTCGACTTCCTGCCGCAACGACCTCAGCCCTTAACCTGGATC
>JAHBXU010001052.1 GCA_019636315.1 Planctomycetaceae bacterium
CCCCACTGCCGCTCCGCGAGGTACGGCCCCCATCGTTTCCAGTTGTTCACACGGTGTGCGGCCTCTTCCAGACGTCGGGATTCCGCAGTGGGTTTCGGCTGACTTGTCATCGTGAAAACGATTTCTGAGAACGCGACGTTGATTTCGGCGTGCACCGCACACACCGCACTCCGACCGCCGAACCGCAAGATCATCGCGGCTTGTTCTGGATTTGGCGAGTCCGACCGTCAAGGCAATCCAGCATTTTCCCCCAGATCATCGTGTACGACCTTCACTCCGTCGAAAACACATTCCAATGATTGTGCGCTCACTTGAACCGTCGCTCGACGTGGGGCATTCACGTTAGAATCACGAAATACCAATCACAGGGGCGGACAGGGTTTATCGAAACGCAGAAGGTTCAACGTCCATGCAGGTGACCATCACGGCCGTGGGGCCGGACAATCGGGGACTGGCCGATCCGATCGTGCACTATGTCGCAACCGCTGGTGCGAATATCCATGAAATCCAGATGTATGACCGCGACGACGAACGGCTGTTCGCCATGATGCTCCGCATCGAATGGCCGGAGGAGGAAGAACCGGTCGCCGTGCTCCGTGAACGTCTCAACGAAATCGGCCGGCTCAAGGGCCTGGCGATCCGGACGTGGAGTCGCGATGAGCACCAGCGGCCGCCCCGACTTGCCCTTTGCGTGACGTACCGTCCCGAGCCGGCGCTCGCCATTCTCCGCGATATCCGCGACAAACGCCTGAAGGCGACGGCGGCCGTGACCATCGGCAACCGCAATGCCTGTCGGGGCATCGCCGAACAGTTCGGCGTCGACTTCCACAATATTGGCGACGAGCGGGGCAACTCGGACAATCGCCGCATGGTCGAGCTGTTCGATGAGTACGACGTCGACTACATCGTGCTCGCACGGTACATGCGGATCATGCCGCCGCGGGCCTGCTGGGAATTCGCCGGAGGCCGCATCATCAATCTGCATCACGGGCTGTTGCCTCCGTTTCCGGGCTTCCGGCCATATAGCGACGCCTTTACGCACCACATGCTGACCTATGGGGCGACGGTGCACTTCATCGTGCCGGAACTCGATGCAGGGAATCAGATCATTCACCAGTCGACGTTCACCGTCACTCCGGGAACCTCGCTGGAGGAGATCACACGGACCGGGGAATCGGACAATGAGCCGCAATGCCTGTCAGAAGGACTTCGCCGCGTCGTCGATCGGGAGGTGGAACTGCATTTCCATCGGGTCGTGCGCGTCAAGCGAGAGCGGCGGACAGGCCCGTGACGGCATGCCATCCAAGATTCTCGGACTCTGCCAAGATCCGCTCCGACACCCAACGCAAGATCTCCTGCGCCATTGCATTGCATGCCCCGCCGAGGAAGTCGAGAATGACGCGACTGCGGAACTACCTCTCGTTCGAGCAGTCGGCCAAATGTGATGCTGTCCCAAAAGTTTGAGCCGCGGTGAGTCAGATCGTCCCCTGATCGCGTTATGAGAATCCCGTGAACTGCCATCGCAAAATCCGTCCGTTCACAATTCGACGTCGCCTGTCTCATTCGATCGTTGTGGTGCTGACAGGTTTGCTCGTCAGCGTCGCCTCTGTCGGACGGGCGACCGATGTCGCGCCGACTTTTCGAATCGCAACCTTCGCAGTTGATGTGACGATCCCGCTCAATCATCGCTGCATGGGCGTGTTGCCGACCAAGTCGCAGTCGATCACGGATCCGCTGTATGCAAAGGGGTTCGTGCTTCTGGGAGCGGATCGTCCCATCGTCTACGTGGCTGTGGATTGGTGCGAAATTCGCAATGGCGCCTACGACCAATGGCGCGACGTGTTGGCCG
>JAHBXU010001053.1 GCA_019636315.1 Planctomycetaceae bacterium
GGCACAATTCGACCCGTGTGGCATGCTCGCTGAACAGGGCGAAATTAACTCCCTCTCCGTCCCACGTCGCTCCCAACGGGTACGGTTTTCCGGGCCAGACGCGCATCGTGCTTGATTCCTCTCCGCGTAACGACTCACTCGACGTCCATTCGAAATTCGGCGCGCCGGCGATTGTAGAAGAATTCGCCGGATTCGGGAAATGTCTTCCCGGGTTTGTTGATGGCGGTCTGTACATCTCAAAAGAGAGTGGAAATCATCCTCCGACTCGCCCGCAAGGAATGGTCCATTCCCCTGCGGCGAGAAGGATGTTCACGGAGCATCAACCGCAATGACGACGCCATGCGGTCAACAGGGATCGATACGGACTCGATGCGGCTGACGTACCGATTGTGCGAAGGCGGGCGTCGTCCGACCTCATGGATCGATTGACCTCCGACGTGTAAACGTGCACGATGAATTCATCCGGATGGAAGTCCTCCCATGCCTGATGGTTCCTCCAATTCCGAATCAGACCGCGGGATGTCGTCGGGTGAGTTGCTTCGCTCCCGATGGAGGGCGACGGCCGGGTTACTGCTGATCGGTATGGCCTTCATCGCGTGGCGTCTGCCGTCGCTTTGGCGCGAACCAGGATGGCAGGACGAGGAAGTGCACGCGGTCCCAGGATTGACGATCCTGCGGACGGGACTGCCTCAGTTGCCTCATCTGCCGTCGCGTAACACGCGGTCACCATATTACCGGGCGGATGAAGTCGCGTTTCTGGAGCCGCCGTTGTACTTCTATGTGACGGCGGCGTTCTATGCGCTGTTGCCGGACATCTACGGAGCGGCCCGCCTGGCGTCGGCCATCGGCGGCATACTCCTGCTGGTGCTCGCGGGGCAATTGACATTCCGGTGCGGTGGGACGATCGGCGCTGCCGTGTGGGGGATGGGACTCTTCATGATGTCCCGCTGGTTCTATTTCCCGGCGCAGGCCGCACGGCCGGACGTGTTGTGCGCCGCATTTGGATTAATGGCCATTCTGGCGACGGATGACTGGATACGGACACATCGTTCTGGTTCTCTGATCGCTGCCGGCGCTGTGATCGGACTGGGAGGACTCACCCATCCCTTCGCGATGGCTTACGCGGTCCAGATGGCCGTCTGGATGTTTCTCTCGCAACGAGGATGGCGGCGCTTGCTCGCGCCGGGCATGCTGGCGCTCGTCGCCCTGTTGGTTTTCTCCGCCTGGCTGCTGCTGATTGAAGGGCGTTCGGAGATTTTTTCACTTCAGTTTCGCAATCAATTGATTCACGAGCGGGGCGGTACGTTCATCGCGAGGCTGTTGTGGCCCTGGGAGTCGCTGACGTTTCATGCAGGGTTCCTATGGCCGCACATCGAGGCGTGGCAGTTCCTTCTAGCGCTTTCCGGTGCTCTGCTCTGCCTCCTCCTCGGAAAGACAGAGCGACGTCCGTTACTGTCGACCGTTGGCTGGTTGTCACTCTCGGGGGCATTCCTGATTAGCGTGCTTGTGGGTCCTCATCATCCCGTGTTTGGGTATTTCAGTTATCCTGCGGCACTCGCGTTCATCGGGATCGGGTGGGGGATCGATCGCGTGTTAAGAGTGCTGTCAATGCGCGGCCTTATGGGAAGTCTCGCCGCAGCGATTGTCGGAATGACCTGCATTCTCTCGATGCTTCCCGGTTCGCGCATTCGCATGAACCTCGCATACCTCCGCAACTGGAATCACATCAATTACAACGCCCCGGAATTCGCGGACCGGCTTATCGACCGACTGCCAGAGGCCGCCGTCTATCTGGTCGATGAGGAATTCGTCCTGGACTTTGTGGCGGCCGGCCGGAACGTGATCGCGT
>JAHBXU010001054.1 GCA_019636315.1 Planctomycetaceae bacterium
ATCCATTGCCCCTGCTGGCGATGCCGACGACCGCCGGGACGGGGACCGAGGCCACAAAGAACGCCGTGATCTCATCGGACAATCCGCCATTCAAGAAAAGTCTCCGCCATAACCGGATGGTTCCTGAAGCGGTGATCGTGGACCCGGAATTCACGACGTCCTGCCCGGGAAGCGTCACCGCCCACACAGGAATGGATGCCATCACGCAACTCATCGAGAGTTTTGTATCCTGCCGCGCGACGGCCTATACGCGCGGCCTGTGCCGCGAGGGACTGCGCAGCGTGTTCTCAACCGGAGAAGTGCCTGCCGTCGTGCGCGCTTTCCTCGATCCTCAGGACCGTAGCGCACGGGAGGCGATGTCTCATGCGGCCCTGCTATCCGGCATGGCCCTCGCCAACTCCGGACTGGGGCTGGCGCACGGAGTGGCCGCCGCGCTGGGCGTCCATGCAAACGTACCGCATGGATTGGCCTGCGCCGTCATGCTGCCGACCGCCATGCGTATGAATCGCGACGTCGCACTCAACGACTTTGCCGAACTGGGCCGATTCCTGTGCGGTGAGGGTTTCCACAGCGATCAGGAAGCGGCGGACGCGGCAATTGCGCGTATTGAAGAAATTAACGCGGCCCTGGAAATCCCCACACAGTTGACCGCGCTGACCGTTCGTCCGGAGCAATTGCCGGATATCGTGCGCGCCTCCCACGGCAACAGTTTGAGTGGAAATCCAAGGCCCCTTGACGATGAGGAACTGGAAGACGCCCTCCGGGCGATGGGCTGACGCAACTCGCATTACAGCCTGCGCCCCATCCCCTGGGACCGGCACACTTGTCACGGGCCGCGATTCGCTGGAATGGGGGCACCGCCTTTGGTAGTCTGCGACCTCGCGAAGCGCGATGAGCCGCACCTTTCCCCAATTGCTGGAGTCGAAACACAGATGCCCGCTGTCAAGCCTCAGGCTGTCTCCGGAGTGAGCGCTGGACGGGAGACGATGATTGAGACGGTTTATCCGTCGATCGCGGCGTCGGGAATTGGGAAAGCGATCGGCATGGTGTGCGATTCCATTCCGTTGCGCATTGCCGGAGTGAAGCTGTCGTATCTCCTTTTCGGGCCGCTGATGGTCCCGTTCGCTTTGATCGGTTACACGATCTTCAAGCTGGCCGACAACCGGTACGTCGTTACGAATCGGTCCGTGCGCGTGCTGTCATCTCTGGGCGACAAGATGAAAACCCAGGTCAGCCTGAGCGATATCGACCAGATCCTGGTCAACGTGCAGCCCGGCCAGGCATTCTACCACGCTGGAGACCTCATCCTGCTCAAGGCCAACGGGGACGAACTGCTGAAGTTGCCAGGAGTACCTCGACCGGCCCGCCTGCGACAGGTCATCCTCGACGCGCGGCAGGCGCGGCTGCTCAGCGACGCTTCGCTCGCCACCATCAATAAGCGCCAACCGGCATAACTCCCGAGTGGCGTCGGCTGGCGTCCTCCGCCCGAGATGCATACGCCCACGACAACGAGGCCCTGCATCACAGGCGCATTCAGATTCTTAGCGCACGCGCCTTCGTACACCGCGATGGGTTATTCGCTGCACGTCGCCGCCCCAAAAGCAACGACGGAATCTCTATTCTCTGCGGAATCCGCGCGGCCCGTCAGGCGCTTTCGACCGGTTGGACGTTAATGCGCCGTCCATTCTGATCGAAGAACACGGTCCCCTCAATCAGGGAAAAGATCGTGTAATCGCGACCGATTCCGACATTGCGGCCGGGGTGCCACTTGGTCCCGCATTGCCGCACGAGAATATTGCCGGCTTCCACCAGCTGACCACCGAATTTCTTCACTCCCCGCCGCTTGG
>JAHBXU010001055.1 GCA_019636315.1 Planctomycetaceae bacterium
GCTGAATCGCTCGCTGCTGAACATTTCAAACACGCGTTTTTCTCGAGAGCCGGCGCTCAGTACGTCGAGACGGGCATCGCTGGTGTGCTGCACCGCTTCCTCGATTGACGCTCCCGACAGAACGTCGGCGAGCCCCGGGGACTCCCGCAGCGCAAAGACTCGGTGCGTCCCCGGCCGCCGGAAATTCGCATCGATCAAGAGCACCTTCTTGTCGGCCGCCGCCCACGCGAGCCCCATGTTGCACATGACGCTTGTCGATCCCGAGCCCGGCATGCCGCCGATCACGACGAGCGACTTGTGCCCGGCCTGTCCGAGGCGCTTTGCGATCACCGAGCGCAATTGGCGGTAGTTCTCGGCGATGACGCCGCGCGGACGATCCCGGAAGGTGGTTTCGATGGCTCCGGCGCCGGAAGGATCTTCCGATGCATCCGGGATCCACCCGAGCAGGCGGGTGCGGGGCATGAGCGCGATATCCGCCGGCCCCTTCACGCGACTGTCCATGAGTTCGATGGCCAGGATCAATGCGGTCACCAGACCGACCACGCCGAGCATCGACGCCGGCAGCACGACAGTCAGCCTGGGCGACGAAACTTCACGAGGCATTCTTTCTTCACTGGCGACCACCACGCGGTTGTTCGTCGGGAGTTCGGCGAGCATGGCAAGCGTGCGCTGCTGTTCCGTGAAGCTCGCGATCGACCGCTGGATGTTCATGATCTTTTCTTCGAGATCCTTTACCTGGGCGAGCGTGCGGGCCGCGACCTGCTGCTTTTCGCTGATCGTGTCGCGGTCCTTCGTCATCTCGCGTTCCTGGTTCTCGAGCGACTGGAGCACGATCTTCATCTGCTCGAGATTGCTGTTGAACCGCTGGCGCATCAACTCTTCGCGCCTCTGCTCCAGGTTCTGGTTCATGCCCTGCAACAGCGAATCCGTACGCTTGTACTCGCGATGCTCTCGAGTCAGGCCACGCATGAGCATGCCTTTTTGCTCCGCCTCCGCCGACTGAATGCTCTGCTTGATACTGACGATCAGCGGACTCTCATCCACCTCGCTCCGGATCTGATCCGTGTACTGCACGCCGGCCGGATTGTCCAACTGGTCCTGCAACTGCTTGATCGAAACCCGACGAAGCTGAATCTGGTTCTGCACATCGAGAATCTGCGTGTTCAGGATGTACAACCGCTGCAGCGTCTCGCTGCCTTGCTCGTTGATCGTGGTCATTCCCGCGTCGCGCAGCAGCGTGTCCCGACGGGTCTGGTACTCGCGAAGTTCGCGATCGAATTTCTCGAGCTGCGACTGGATTTGGTCGCGCTGGTTCTGCGTGCTGCTGCCCGCCACACGCTTCAATTCCGTCATGTACGCTTCGCGAAGCAACTTTGCCAGCGCGGTCGAATCCTCTCTCCAGCGGCACGACGCCGACAACTCAATCAACTTCGTGCCCGGAATGATGCGCGTCTTCGCAACATAAAGCTGCAGCTCCTTCACGGCAGCGGGGATGTCGATCTTGCCACCCTCTTCGAATTGGGCCGTCCACTGCGGCGCTTCGCGAGACAGCCGCGGGTCGTTCGCCACGCGATTCAGCACGTCTTCGCGCGTCATCTGGCGCGCCTGTGTCAGCATGAAACGCTCGATTTCCGTCTGGCTTTCCATCGTTCCGATGCCGACGGGGCTGACGAGGCTCGACGTGGGCGTAAATGTTTCGAACACCGCAGAACTTGTCCAAATCGGCCTGAACTTGAGCAGCAGGAAGTACAACACGACTCCCAAAACCATGCCCACTCCCGCGGCGCCCGCGAGGATGTACTTGTATTTCATCAGCAGCTTCACGGGGTCGATCGCGACGCCGCCG
>JAHBXU010001056.1 GCA_019636315.1 Planctomycetaceae bacterium
TTCATCAGGCCGCGGACTGGTCGCGATGATCCTCCGGTATTCGGCCAGTTGCTCGGTGAGGGTCGCCGCGGAACGAATGCGTGCCTCGGCCGACTCGGTTCGATACGGGGCATGTCCGCACAGCATGTGATACAGCAGCGCCCCGAGGGCATACACGTCCCAGCGGGCATCCGGGATGGCCTGCAGATCGGCCTGCTCGGGCGCCATATAGAACATGGTCCCCAAGGCCGGGCTTTGATCGTCGGACAACCGCGACTGGCCAAAGTCCCCCAGTCGCGGCTCAAGATTTCCATCGAGCAGGACGTTGGCTGGCTTCACGTCACAATGCAGAATCCCGCTTCCGTGGGCGTGCACCAGCGCGGCTGCAATCGCCTTCGCCAGCGAGACCGCCTGTTCCACGGGCAGTGGCCCCTGCTTCAAGCGATCCGCCAGCGATCCGTTCTCCAGAAACTCCATGACAAAATACGGAGGATCGTGATTCCACCCCACATCCAGCAGCCCGACGATATTGCGGGACGTGTAGAGCACCGCCAGCTTTTCGACTTCCCGACTCAGCAGCGACCAGTCGAGGCCGCGGCGATGCGAGTAAAACTTGATCGCGACTTGTCGGCCTGTGTTGAGCTCGCGCGCCAGCCACACGGAACCATAAGAACCAACGCCCAGGCAGCGCAGAACCTCATATCCTGGAACGTGCGGCGGAGGATTCCCCGCGTGCCGGCTCAATTGACGCGATTGCTCCAGCGAAGCCGCGTCCTGAACGACCGTGTCGTCGGGTACGGAGGGCCGCTTGCCAGAATCGTCGACTGTCGTGTGCATCACAAACCGGGAGGAAGGTCCGTCTCTCCCAAGTGTACGCAGTCACGCTGCAAAATTCCCGCCGGTCAGCGGGAATTCCTGCCATCAGTGCGATGTCCCCATGAAACCGCACGCGATCGTCCCAAGCCGACGGCTCTGCCGTCGGACGATGATGGCGAAGACGCGGGTGCCCGATCGATCATGATCGAAAAGTCGAACCGCCGTTGTCCGACGGCAGAGCCGTCGGCTTGGGGTTTTGTGGCATATTGCGACTGCCTGCAAGTGCCCCCTCGAAAGGGTCCGCGCCTGTGATCAACCGCCCATGACCGAGGGCGTTCCTCAATTCCGAACGGACTCATTGGGGCCGGTTCGTCCCACACGACAGTGGTCAGAGAACTTGACCTCGCGATATCATCGGATCGTTGGAATCGTTTTGTACCGCATACGTCAACATTGACGCCGTGATTCCAGAGGATGACCCGCTGGCCCGGGACCCACGATGACCGCACGCAACCCCTATCATCTTTTGTTCGTTGTGCTCGGGCTGATCGTGCCTCGCGGACTTCATGCCAGCGAGACGACCACGGTCGATTTTCGCCGCGACGTGCGTCCGCTGCTGTCTGACAAGTGCTTTCGCTGCCACGGTCCGGATGAGGAGCGAGCCTCCGATATCCGATTGGACCAGGAAGCCAGCGCGAAAGAGGTCCGACACGCGGGGGCCGCCGTCGTGCCGTTTGATCCCCAGCACAGTCTGCTGATGCAACGCATCCTGACCGACGATCCCGCGGCCCGCATGCCGCCGCCGGAATCCGGGCTGACGCTCACCGCCAAAGAAACCGACCTTCTCAATCGTTGGATTGCCGAAGGAGCCAACTGGTCGGAACACTGGGCTTTTGCTCCGCTTCATGCCGAATCGGTTCCCCGCACACATTCGGCATGGGCAACAGGATCCATCGATCGCTTCGTCGAAGCTCGCTTGACCGCCTCCGGATTGACGCCGTCCGATGCGGCCGATCGTCGAACACTGATTCGCCGTTTGTCGTTTGACCT
>JAHBXU010001057.1 GCA_019636315.1 Planctomycetaceae bacterium
TCAGACTCGAAAAGCGGGCGGCCCTGCAGTTCGTCCGCAGGCCGGAGAGACGATCTGGCTGGTGATGTGCGGCTGTCAGCGACGCAGGAACACCACACACGTTCTCCAGACACCCTCAACCTGACATGATCGATAAGAAAAGCAGACCCGGGCCGACGACTTGGGTTTGTCGGAAGGAGTGCAGTCCTGTCATAGTATCTTGTGACCGCAACACGTGAGGCGCCATTGGATCCGCCCATACGTCCCGGTCTCCGTCGTGCATGCGGTCGTCGCGCCCGCCGCGGTTGATGCCGACGCACCGGCCGCTGTTCCCAATCTCGACCGTTTGTTTGGCGGAGGAGTCGATCCGGAATGAGATTTCGTGCAGTTCTTAACGTCGTCCTTCTGGTGAGTCCCCACGTTGTTGCGTGTGGGACCGAGGCTCGTTCATCTGATCTCATGCAAGTGCCGCACGTCCGTCGGCCGGTTGCGGCCGCACTGTGTGACAACGCGCGGTTGCTTTGCGTTGTGAATCACCGCAGCGGCACCGTCTCCCTCATCGACACCGCTTCACTGGAAGTCACCGGGGAGTTCCGGCTTGGTCAACGACTGTCCGACATTGCAGTGCTGCCCGACGGGAACAGTATGCTGATCACGGACGAAGCGAGGCACGAGCTGCTGGTCGTGCGGCTGACAAGGGAGGGCATCGAAGTGGTCGATCGCATCGCGACGCCGCGCTCTCCCGTCAATGTCACCGTCAGTCCAGACGGACGACATGCCGCCGTCGCCTGCCAGTGGTCGCACCGTGTCATGTTGTTGAATCGAGAGGACCACGGTTGGCAAGCGGAGACCTCGGGCGCAGTATCCCGGACCGGAGATCTCGAACCTGATGTTTCAGATCAACGACCTCCGGTGTCAGAATCTCACGCCGAGTCCCCGGATTTGGACGGCGAGACCATGCCACCGGGCAGCCACGCTGTTCGCCTGCCGTTCGCTCCGCGACTGCAGTTGTTCGTTTCAGCCACGCAGCAGCCGGCGCCGACCACGACTCAATCAACATTGCCTGACGATCACGAGGACGGCGGCACCTCAAAATGGCGACTCATCGTTGCCGATGCATTCGGCGGTCGCCTTGCCGTCGTGAATCCGGAGACGGGCGACATCGAATCGGTCCGACAACTGCCGGCGCACAATATCCGCGGACTGGCGACTTCGGCAGACGGCGCGCGGCTGCTTATCTCCCATCAGGCGCTCAGTCCGCTGGCTCATACGGACTTCGAAGATGTCCATTGGGGCAGTCTGATACAGAATCTGATCCGTGACTTATCGGTGACCGCCGTCCTGGAGCCGACCGCGAATCTCCTCGACGGCAGCCGGCGGATTCGACTGGGCCAGACCGGAAACGCCGCCGCCGACCCAGCCGCCATCGCTGTTTTAGACGGCATTCGACAGGAGCGAGTCGAAAGTGGTCCATTGGCGGTTGCGCTGTCCGGTGTCGGGGAAATCGTCACCATGACGTCGTCAACGCAGCGGACAGAAGTCGGTGCGCGCCCGTTGGACGTCGTCTGGGACAGTGGGCAACGCCGCATCTACACTGTCTGTTCGATCGACGACCTGATCACCGTGGTGGACGTCGGCGCCACGAATACTGTGACGCCGATTCCCCTCGGACCGCGAGGAGAAGCATCGCCGCGTGAACGAGGTGAGCGACTGTTCTACGACGGCCGCCGTTCGCACGACGGATGGATGTCGTGTCATAGTTGTCATACCGACGGGCACACGAATGGTGGACTGGCGGATACACTCTCCGACGGCGCCTACGACACCCCCAAACAGATTCCCTCGCTGTTGGGGACGCG
>JAHBXU010001058.1 GCA_019636315.1 Planctomycetaceae bacterium
CCATTGCCGCCGTCCGTCACGACCAGAAACAGCGAGGAAGCTCCGGCGATGTCGGCGTCGATGTCGACAGCGTGGCCGGGGGTCTGCGTCGTGACGACGGGGGAGCTGAACCTGGGACGCGCGGGGGGGCCTGCGGCCGGTCGGTTCTGGGCGACGGCGCGCGTCTCGGCCCCGGGACCGCCGCGCCCGCGGCGCCGCGGCTGCCGCTCACGATCGCGGGCCTGCCCCTTGGGGTCGAGGTTCTCCAGCATCTCTTCGTCCGAGGGCGCGGTCGTCTCGACGCCCGATTCGGGGACGTCGAGGCCCGCCGTCCACACGATCGCGTTCAGAATCACCTTGCGGCAGCCGTCGTTCTGCCAGTTCCGATGAAAGTGGCCGCCGGTGTAGCCAAAGCCGCGGCCCTTGCCGTCGGGGCGCTCGAACGCCCAGGCGACGTGCTGCGGCTCCTGCCGTTCGATGACGGCGGCGCGGACGGCGGGATTGCCGCTGTGCGGTCCGTCCTCGCGGGTGGTGAGCGTTTCACGCGGCGGGAGGTCGCTGAGGATGGGCGTGACGTTTTCCATCCCATCGCGGAAACGCATGTGGTAGTACCACTCGTCGTTGACCTCGAACGGCTCGACGCCCCGCGCGACGGGGTGATCGGGCAGAGACTGGAAGTTCGCCGTCCAGTGCGGATTCACGGACCAGTGCGCCTCGAAGTAGCCGCCGATCCAGTCGAGGAACCGGTCGCCGCTGGGGCCCTGCGGGACTTCGACCGCGTAGTGGATGCAGACGAGCCCCACGCCGCGGCCAGCGAGCCGCTCGAACTCTTCGAGCCGATTGTTGACAAAGTGACCGCCCCCGCCGTCGCAGTAGAAGACCACCGTGTCGGCGTTGTCGAGCGCGGTCGGATCCTGCGGCCAGCCGCTGCGATAGACGGTCGTCAGCACGGGCAGGCCCCGGGCAGCGGCCTCGTCCAGCTTCGAGGCCAGCAGCAGGCAGCCGGCGTTGTGTTCATGCTCGCGCGGCCCGTGGCTGGGTCGGCCGGCGAAGAACACGACCTTCTTGCGGCCCTCGTCGAGCGGCAGCCGCTTGAGGCGGATGTTGCGGAACTCGATCTTCTGCGGCGGTCCGGAGTGCAGCTGCAGAGCCAACAGACCGGACAGATCGCGTTCTCCCGACTGGCGGTCGTCGACCTCGGCCGTCGTCGCGCCGTTGATCTTCAGCGTGATCCGCGAGCCCTGCGCGGAGATCTCGTATTCGTTCCAGTCGTCCGGCTTGAAAGCCTGCAGCAGCGCCGTGGGATCGCCGATGGACGTCGTCTCGCGCCGACCGCCTTCGTTGATCGCCGTCTTCTGGCCGCGCGTCGCCAGCATGCCGCGTCCCAGCTCATCGTACAGGGCGCCGATCCAGTTGCCGGCGAGGTCGATGTCGGCCTGGTAGCCGAACACGTGCCCGTCCTCGCGGACGTCGCTGCGGAACTGGATGCCGCTGTTGGCCGCTTCGCGGTTGTCGCTCGTCAGTTTGAATTGCAGGCGGAGCGTGAAGTCGTCGAGTTCGCCCTGGTCCCAGATCAGAAACGTGTTGTGATTCAGCGGTCGCTCGGCTGTTGATTCGCCGACGATCGATTCCTGTTCGACGCGCCAGAATTGTTCGTCCCCTTTCCAGCCGGACAGCGACTGTCCGTCGAAAATCGGCCGGAATCCCGCGTCGTCCGCGCCGACCGCGACCGCGCGAATCGACAGGCACCAGAGGGGGACGATCGCCAGCAGGCACATCCGGAAGCGCATAATGGAAGCCTTCGATCAGACGTCGGGAGGAAGCGCGCGCGGCGCGGCACGTGTCCGACCGAAC
>JAHBXU010001059.1 GCA_019636315.1 Planctomycetaceae bacterium
CGCGTCACCCGCCGTCTGCTGTTTGAGCGACGGCGACGTCGAATTCGTAGCGACTGCTTCGACCTGCAATGTCTCCCGCGCCACCTCGGGAATGGACACTTGAAAGCGATCCAGGCCGGCGTACTCGACGTCGAAATCGACCAATGTCGTAACGCGCGTTCGCGTGGCGTCGACGCGGACGTCGGTGGCGACGGACGCTGCGAGCCGCGCGGGCTTACGAGCGATTGCCACGGGAATCGTCACCGGGCGGCGCGAATACTGCCAGGCGGCTCGCAACCGCGAGCGCCCGCGATCCTGCGGCGGCGCCGGCGCAGGGCGGGCCCCCTCCAACGCAGCCTCGTTGGTGGTGACTTCGACGGAGTCATCCGCGAAGAGTTGCACAACACCTGTTTCGCGTTCGAGCCCCAGCGGCTCGGGGAACGGGAGCGTGAATGCGGCGGCGTCCTCGTCCAATGGCTGATGCCCCTCAACCGTCACAGACACTGCCCCGCGTGTCCGCTCCTGCAGAACCACGAGCAGCGTGTCGTCGACGACGCGGAACTCCTGCAGTCGCGGCGACCGCACATCATCGATGATCAGACCTTCAGGCAACGCAATGCGCAGGTCGAAGACGCCGACACGGTCGATGGTGTATGACAGGTCGGAAACGACCTCCAATTCATCGTCTCCAATGACGACACGCGCCTGCTGGACCGCACTGATCCGCGGCGTCACGTCGGAAACGGCGACGGCGAGCGTGAACTCGGGACTGTAGAACTTATATGCCAACGCCTCGGGCTGACGGATCTCTTTCGCGACCTCGTCCGGGACGATCCGCACCAGGCCGGATTGTTCGGTGACCCGCAGACTGAGTTCGCTACCGTGACTGACGGCAATCTGCCCGCTCTCTCTCACGATACCCAACGCATGAATGCCGGCGACTGCGCCGCCTCCGTCTCCTCGCTGCCCGCCAACAACGACGGATTGCTCGCCAAGTTTTCTTTCGGTGTGCAGTTCAACGGTCACCTGGTCTCTGACCGGATGGAGCAAATCGACCGTCACAACCTGCCGGTCGCCGTGCTCGTCCGTCTGCCATCCCTGCACCTTTGTCGTGGCCGTCACGTCCAGAATGCGATGTCCTGGCGGAACAACGATCTGCAACTGACTCAGTTCTCCACGAAGCACGTCGTACGTCAGCCAGGCATCCGTGTGAATCAACCCGTCGCCGAAGTGATGCCGCTGACGGTTTGTGACGCTCGCCAGCAACTGCATTTCCGGCTTGACCGTGGCGCGGGGACGCCACGCGGCCGCAATATGTCCCGTCGCTCCCAGATTGGCCGTCACGTGCGTCGTATTTTCCGCGGACGTGGACGATTGCTGCAGCAGACGCGGACGAATCTCGACGTCCTGATCGGGTTGCGGAATGACAATTTCAAATTGTGTGATTGCGGACGGGGGGCAATCGAGGTCGATCTGTCGCCCTTCGGGTGATGTCATCACCCTTGTGGTGAGTTCGAGCCGAACCCGTTGCTCACCTTGCGCCTTGAACAGCAAGGCGTAAGTGCCGTCGCCAGTGCCGCGCAACAGGACGTCCCCCTGATCGCCGTGCACGTCTCCGACCGCGGCGTCCCCAAACTTCAAGGGAACCTCGCCCCATGGGTGACCGATGACGTTGACGGTCAGTTCGGCGTGAATGCGGGCGACGTCCTGTTCGATCGTCGCCCGGTAACTGGCCCGCGTGATGACCGCGTCCGGGGACTTGCCGGCGTCATCCGCTCGTTGTGCCTGACGGGCCAGCAGTTCGAGATACTCGGCATGCCTCAGGACGACGGCAGCATCCGGACGCTCAAAAA
>JAHBXU010000106.1 GCA_019636315.1 Planctomycetaceae bacterium
CGCATCGGCTGCCGCCTTCTCCAGAATGTGAATGACGAACTCGTCAACAGTCGAGTATCCAGCCGCGGCTGCCGTGCGTTTCAGTCGCTCGTACAGGTCGGGTTCAATCTTCACTTTGGGGCCGAACATCGCAATGCCTTGATTTCAGAGCGTGTTTGAAAACTGGTGGATGCCGGCAGTGTCACCGAGTGGCGACGGGGGGAATCGCACAAAACGAATCTGCTTGCGAAGGCATCGGGGGACGATTTTCCGGCATCAGCAGCGGCTGCAGTCGTTCCGTCGGTGGGAGTCGAGGAGTGCTTGATCATACTCGCATCGGGCGATTGTCACAGCAGGACGCGGCCTGTCATTTCCGAAGGGACAGGAACCCCGAATCCCGCCAGGATAGTCGGCGCCAGGTCAGTCAGGTCGGGATCCTCGTAACGGAGCGGCACATTGCTCAAGAGAACGCCCGGCACAAAACGGGGATCAACGCAGTGGTCCCCGCTCCAGGCGTCCGTGTTATCGAGGAGATGCTCTTTCGGGAAACTGCCGAGGACCGTGTCCCATGCGGCCCGGTAGGTGTTGTTGTACGCCACAATCAGATCGGGTGCCTCCGCCACATACGGTCCGGAGTAGATCTCGTCCGCTCGATCAACACGCGAGATGACCTGCTGTCCATTTTCGGGATCGCGGATTGCCGTCAACCGCGTGGCAAGCTCCCGCATGAGGTCGTCAGCCCGCGGACCCGGAGGAACGATGCCGCGGGCCTCGCGGCCTTCGCGATTCAAGTACAGTCCGTTGATGCCCAGCCCATAGGCCCTGGTGCCGCTCCAGTCGACGTCAAGCAGATAACTGGTCGCGCCCCGCTCGCCGCGCTGTTTCGAGCGGACGTATCCGTTATCCATCAGCCAGGAGTTCAGATTGAACTGCCGCCGGAAGGATGTGAAGCCGTGATCGGACATCACCAGCAGCAGCGTACGGTCGTCGACATATTCCAGCGCCTGTCCAATGGCGTGGTCGATCTTCGCATACAATGCGGGAATAAAGTCGCCGTGAGCTTCGGCCAACTGCTGGGAATAGGCCGGGTGTTCCTGGTCCCGCGTTTTCCAAAAGACGTGCGAGTTCAGGTCGAGCGATGAGAAATAGTAGAACAGGAATCCTTCCTCATATCGTTCGAGTTCGTGCTCGAAGAATCGCATTCGCTCGTCAATGACAAACGTGGATTGCTGTCGGTACTCGTCCGGCGACAGCACGCCGGAGGAGAGCGCATTGGTATCCTCGATCATCCCCTGCGTATAAAAGTAGCCCATCTCGCGCACCAGCCGTCGCGAATAGTCCGGCGGAGTGGAGATCGGAAGCGACGGGTTCGCGGGATCGATATTCACGGGGGAGCAGTACAGGCCGAATCCGTTCTGCGCTTTCTTCAGATAGAAGCGGCAGATCCCGGAGACTTCGACAACCAGCGGCAGCATGGGAAATTTGACGACGACCCAGTCGCTCCACTCCCCCTCACGCAGCAGCACTTCGGAACCGGAGACAACAATCTTGGCGAGCGGTTGTTCCGGGTCGAGATAGACGATCAGCGGCAGGGCGGTATTGGTCGATTCAGCGAGAAACGGGTTCTCTGGCCCTCGGATCGTACAGCGGACGACGTGTTCCTGAACGCGGACCCGCTCAATGCGTCCCCCGGACACGTCTCGCGTCCGTTGAACCGGGTCATCCGTGAAATAGGAGAAGGTCCCATAGCCGCCGAGCAGATCGGGCGTGCCCATCCCCGAGAGCGTCGTCGCGTCGGTCTCGGTCGGCGGGAAGTTAACCGGCATGCGGAAGACCGAGCACGGGACCCCGTGCTGCTCCAGATGGTTCCAGAATGTCTCTCCGCGACGGCGACTCTCCAGACGACCGGGGGAGAGCGGGACTTGCCATCGTCCCAGGGAAAGCAGACCAGACGCCGGTTGCGACTGGGCGATGGAGTGAAACGGCAGCATGGTCTCCGGGTCGCGGGCGATAAAGTCGAAGATCCCGTGTCCCCCGGGGTTCGTTCCTGAGATGACGTTCGACCAGGCAACCGGACTCTGCGGCGGGTTACACGTCTGCAGGCGGTGAAAGGACCCCTGTTCCATCAGGCGGCCGCAATGCGGCATGTGGCCGGCGCGAACGAATTCTTCCACCAGTCGCGGGTCCATCCCGTCGACGCCCAGCACAATCATCCGTTTGAACCGCTTGGCGGAACCGGCATCGCGTCGCACGCCGCCGCATCCCGCCAGCAACGCCGCCGCGCTGGCCGATTGCAGAAATCGGCGTCGCGAGAACTCGTCATTCCGGCTGTTGGTCCGCGTGCTCATGCTTCTGGTTCCGCGACAAAATCAATCCGCGAAGCGTCTCGCCGGGGAGTTGTCCGGTCCCCTGAAGGGTCGGTGGGGAACACGGGGCAGCCCTCGCGGGCGCTTCGGATTACGAATCGTTACGAACTCACATCGAACTTCGGTCACACGATGGCCTCCATGATATCCGCCTCGGGCATTTTCTCCTCGTGTGCGTCCGCTGCTCCGGCTGTCCGCCGGTTCAGCGGTCGGCCATCCATGTACGCAGGTGCAGGAACGCCGAACAGTCGCAGAATTGTCGGCGCGAGGTCGATGATCGACGGTTGAGAATCATCGAAGACTTGATTCGAGAGAAGGATTCCGGGCACCAGATGAGGATCGACGCAATGGTCGCCGCTCCAATAGCGAGTATTGTCAACGAACACCGGTCCATCGGTCCGGCCGACCGACGTCTCCCAGGAGAAGCGGTATCCACGCTCAAAACCGAGGATAAGATCCGGACCATTATCGACATACGGACCGGAGTATGCGTCGTGGCTGTCATAGACCTCGCGGATGGCGCGGCATTCGCGTTCCTGGTCGCAGTAGCCTCGGAGCTTCCCTGCGATCTCCTGACGCAATGTTGCTGCGTCGTCCGGCGCAACAATGCCTTGTGATTCTCGTCCCTGACGATTCAGGTAGATGCCGTTCAGTCCGAACGAGTACGCGCGCGTGCGGGACCAGTCGACACCGGAGAAATAGTCCCCGGGTTCAACTCCTTCCTTTAACGCCAGGTACCCTTCCTGTCGGAGCCACGCATTGATGTTCATGCCGCGGCTGAAGTCGCAAAACCCGTGATCCGAAAGCACCATGAGCACCGTGTCAGGATCGATCCTCTGCATGACGCGGCCGACCAATGCGTCCATCTGCGCGTACATATCGTCGATGACGCCGGCGTGACGTTGCGTGTCGCGACCGACGTTGGCGGGATGATCGGCGCGATCGTGCCGCGAAAACATGTGCTGAATCCGGTCCGGGCCGTCGAACACGCAAATGCATAGTCCCCGCCGCGTGCGATCCAGTGCGTCGAAGAACATGGCTTCCCGCTCGGCATGGATGTCATTCGCCTGTTCGAGGAATGCGGCCTCGTCGATCGCTCCGGAATTGAGCGCCCACATATCTTCCGCCAGGCCCAACGTGGCGAACGACGAATGCAACTTGCCGAGATAGAGCGAGTAATACAGCGGTGCGGAGATCGCCATCGCCGGACGTTCGGGGTCGATATTGATCGGCGTGACATAAAGGCGGAACACGGGCGCGGTCGACTCCAATCGAAATCGGCAGATGCCGTGGACCTTTCCCATCCATCCGCTGCGAAATGTCAGCCGCACCCAGTCCGAATACTCTCCAGCCCGTAGTTGGAGCGTCTGACCACACACGCAGACAGCGGCAGAGGTCCGTTTGGGATCGATCCATACCGTCAATGGAATCTGCAGTTCGGCGGGCTCTCGTCCCGGCGAATTGGGTGGGCCGGTAAGCGTCGTCTTGATCACGTTCTCCGTGGGGGTGACATACACCCAGGTTCCCCCCGAACTCTGCTCGCACTCCTCAAGGTTCGACGAGTACATGGTGAATGTTCCCTGTGTGCCGCGCAGATCGGGCGTACACATGGCCGAGAGCGACAAACCGAAGAATTTTTCCGGGGGAAACGTGATGGGGACACGGAGGACAGTGCTGAAGATCCCGTGCTCCCCCAGCACGCGCCAAAACGGCTGACTCTTGCGCAACAGTCGAACCGAGGATTTTCCCGGCCAGAATCGTGACCAGCCCGTTGCGGTTTGCGACGTCGCGACTCGGGCGGAGGAGAGTTCCGGCAGATAGCTGCGCAGGTCGCGATTGAGGAAGTCGAAGATATTGTGTTTGCCTGGGTTGACCCCCGTCATGAACGACGACCAGGCGACGGGCGAGATTGGTGGCAGTGTCGTCTGGAGATCGCAGAGCGTGCCCCGACTGCCCAGTTCCTTAAAGTGCGGCATTCGCCCTTCATCAATCAAGCGGTGCACGCGCTGCGGATCCAGTCCATCGAGCCCGACGACAACCACGCGCTTAACGCCGCCCCGGACTCCGCGCCGCAACCGGCGAATCCAGTGCATCACAAACCGCAGCGGCCATGTCGCGACCGACAACGCCAGCAGGCCGAGCGCGGCAAACAGCACCAGGAAGGAGCTCAAGAACGTGAACCCGGCGCCCGGCCCGATGTACGCCAGCAACTGTGGATTGGGCAGATCCAGCGTTGTTGTCAGGATGTCGCAGCCCGCAGAAATCATCGGCTCGCAGTATGTCTGTGAAACAGTCCGGTCCGTGCTTCACTGACCGATGTTGCTGGTGATCGCCGTTCGTACGAACGGCGTCGCGTTCTTCTGATGGGCGTGGAATGATTGATTGTGAAGCTGATGTCACTCTACGCGGTCTGCCGAGGCAACGACAAGCAAACGTGACTGAGGCGCATCAAGCCGACCTCTCGGGAACTGGCAATCCAAGGGCCCGGCGTCCGGCGGCGTTCAGTCGCGTTACTGTCCAGGCAGGTTCCCACGTAAACTCGACGACAACGTCGCGAACACCTTTGAGTTTGAGGAGTCGCTCGCGAACGCCGGGTTCGACGCGACCGCCGCCCTGGGTGACGAGGAATTCGTAAACCGGACGACCGCGGAGAGGCATGGTCAGCACAACCGTGACGACGCCCGCTCGGACGCGGACGTCATAAACGTACCCCAGATCAACAATGCCCGCATCGAGGTTGTAAAGCTGCTCATCCTTGACCTCGTTGAGTGTTTTCCAGATGTCGGCTTTCAGTGGGCTGCTGGCTGGAGTCTCGCCATCGCGGGCCAGTCGACCGGTTGCGCGGGCTTTGGACACATGCGCAAGTCCATCGAACCGCACTTCCAGCGGATGTTGCAACTGGTGCCTCAGTGTTTCAATGTCCCTTGCCGCGCCGTCGACGGCATACGGCGAGACAAGATAGGCGTTCTTCTGGCGGATTGACGTTCCTGCCTTGAGCTCAGTCTGCTGAGCGGGGTAGCGGCTCCAGAGCTGACCGTGTCCAAAGTAGTGCAACGTGGGGACTCCGTCGTGCTTGATGTCGTCGAAATTTTCGGCCGAGTGATCGAGACGTAATGCCATGAACGCGTCGCGGCTCTCCTGGTGGTAGAAGCCGACGCCCCAGATGTCCTGACCGTGTTCAGGCGGCACGGCGCCCTCATGCAGCTTGCCTTGCGAGTCGATCCACAGCATCTGAGTAAACGAATAGCCGGAGAACACCCATTCATCGTCCCGCATGGCTTCGATGCGGTGATCCTGAATCGTGTCCATGCGGCCTTCTTTGAAGAAGTAGGGCAGGCCCGCATGGAAGGTATACGTCTGATCGATGTGCATGCGGCTCGGGGTGAAGATGGGATGCACCGGGCTGTAGGGGAAACCCCAACGGCGGACGCGAACGAAGAGCGGCCCTTTCACGACGTCAAAGTTGCGGCACTCAGGCCAGTTTCGCATGCGGAGCTTCTGGAAATGGCCGGGATCGACATAGTCGTGTCCCCAGTCGATCATGGGCGGCTCGCCGTGCCCTTTGCCGCCGGCATACAGTTCGAGGCCGTGCTCACGTTTATATGTCAGCCGCTCCAACTGCCCCATCTGCCGCGACAGTCTTGCGAA
Source organism: Planctomycetaceae bacterium (assembly GCA_019636315.1). GTDB lineage: Bacteria > Planctomycetota > Planctomycetia > Planctomycetales > Planctomycetaceae > JAHBXU01. The sequence continues at coordinate 5,994 of JAHBXU010000106.1, forward strand.
ATAGTGAGCATTCTCGATGTCGAGTCCGTACCGCTCGCCGTGCGTGACGAGATCGGACGTGTATGCGGGCAACTCGGCATTGGGATTGTCAGAGAAGATCAGGTAATCGGCGCGGCCATGCAGGGGCACATCGGCCTGAAACACGACGCGGCGACGATGTGGACGGCCCTGGCCAATGTCGTCATACACCTGCGAACGCACCTCGTGGAGGTCGCCGGTTCTGCCATCAATGCGGGCGATGCGGATCTCGCGGAACGGATCGTGGACCGATTCACTCACGGGAAGATCAACGGGCTCACTGTTCCTCGCGACGCCGATGGTCTCGAACAGGGTCACCGGGCGGCAGTGAGTCCACCCCTCGGCCCACGACTGCCAGGGGGCCGGCAGGTCGCTCACGGGAACCGAGGGGAGCGTCGTTTGAGCGGCGCCTTCGCCCGTTTGTTGGCGAGCGAATGCAAGGGAATCCTTAACCGAGTCGGCAAGCGACATGGCCAGGTCGTGTTCGCCGCGTGCATAAGCCGCCTGCAGCAGACGGAGTTTGTTCTCGACGCTGTCGGTGCGATCGGTGTGGTTCATCAGGCGGTGCGGAGTTTTGTGGTGGGATGTCTGGTTCGATAATTGACGCTTGGGAATCAGGAATCAGAGAACCTGTCGGTCACCGATTCTAAGAAAACTGCAGTGGTTTGTGGACGCTCGGAATGGGACTCCTGTCTCCAGCCGGCAGCTGGACCGTTGATTGAGAGCGGCACGGTCGGAGTGGGATGTTCACGGTGTCTCGATGGGTGGCTGCCATGTCACGCGGCAGCCCTGATGGTTGCAAACAGGCGCGCTCAACAGGTATCTAGGTTTTCATCAAGCGACACCGTCTCGACGCCGAAACCAATGCTTCGCGGCTCGGTGGTGAGAATCTCCACATCGCTTCATGCAGGACGGGGTTAATCCAGAGACTCGATTAAGAGGCGATGATGAAGCCGCGAGTGATGTGCTGCGCATTAATGGCCGATGAGGGACCGCACTTTGAAATTCTGGAGCGCGCGGGGTTTGCGGTCGAGCGTGTCGATCGAAGCCTCAACCTGAGTGATGAACAGACGCTGATTTCAACACTTGCGGGATGCTCCGCCGTGCTGGCCAGTTCCGAGCCGTACACGCCGCGGGTCATCGAAGGCCTGCCGCACATGCGAGTGATCGCCCGGACAGGAGTCGGATACGACGCCGTCAACGTCGATGCGTGTGACAAACACCGAATTGCGATCACTACCACACCGGGCGTCAACCATCATTCGGTTGCCGAACATACCATCGCCTTATTGATGGGAGTCGCCCGCGGGTTTCCGGACCTCGATATGCGCGTTCGGGAAGGCCGTTGGCAGCGATTCGAGTATCCGCGCGTGATGGGATGTACACTGGGGATAGTGGGACTGGGACGCATCGGGCAGGCGGTCGTGCCGCGGGCCCTGGGATTGGGGATGAAGGTCATCGCACACGAGCCGTATCCCAATACCGCGTTTGTTGCAGAGCACAATGTGGAGCTTTGTGCGCTGGACGACCTGCTGGGCCGCGCCGATTACGTCTCCCTTCATATTCCGCTGACGCCGGAGACCAAACATCTGTTGAACCAGGAACGGATTGCAAAGATGAAGCCCGGTTCCGTGCTGATCAATACGGGCCGCGGGGGACTTGTCGACGAGAAGGCGCTGAACGATGCGCTGACGTCCGGGCATCTGCGGGGCGCCGGCCTCGATGTTTTTGAAGTGGAACCCTTGCCGTTGTCGAGTCCGCTGCTGAATCACCGACACGTCCTTCTGGCCGGTCACGTCGCCGGGCTGGATGCCGAATCTCGACACGACGCGCTCACGATGGCTGCGGAAACCATCGCCAGCTTGAAGAACGGCGGTTGGCCGGCGGAGTGCGTGCAGAATCTCAAAGGCATAACAGACTGGAACTGGGACCGGACGACGTCAGACAGGTGACGACGGGACGGTTCCCCGCGCATCGTCGGGCGCTGTACCGCGGCGACCTCTCCGCGGTATTCGCGAGATGGCCTGCTGGAGTTCCGCCAATGGCTCGGCGTCCGTGGGCGCGCGAAACCGAACGGCCGCATACTGCTCATAGCAATCGGCCAGTTTTGCGCACCACACAGGGTCCGCATCGGCGTGGCGAATGCGATCGGCGAACTGCAGTAGGGATTCCTGCGGAGGACGGGACAATTGCTGCCGTTTCGCCTGGCGGTCGAGCGTCCTTAAGACGGCGTGGAATGGACGCAGCCTCCGCTCTGTGCGTCGAATGCGGATCGCCGGGAATCCCGGGAGTTTTCGCGCGCCCAGCAAAACGACGGCCAGGAACAGGATGATGAGTCCCGGGACGGTCCAGAGCGCTCGCCCCAAGCGCCGGGCGATGTCTGAAGGCCCTCCGTGCATCAGGAGGGCAAGCATTCTGGCCCAGCCCTGTCGCAGCGAATCGAGGAACTGGTCAGGCGTCCCTGTGGGCAGGTTGCCTGGAATGCCGGCTGCAGGCGTTGATTCCACCACAATCCATTGACGCAGTTTATCATCATACGCCTCCACCCAGGCGTGCGCGTCCCGGTTGCGGGCGATCCAGTAGTCGCCGAACGCGTTCTGCTCGGCGGCGACGTATCCCGTCACGTAGCGGGTGGGCACGCCGGCGGCTCGCAGCAGAACGGCGGTCGCCGTGGCAAAGTACTCGCAGTGTGCGGGCGGACGCATCTGCAGGAAGTACGTGAGCGGATCCCATCCGCGGGGAATCTGCACGCCCAGTTGATACCGGAAGTTGGCTCGAAACCACGATTCGATCCGGTGCATTTTCTCGCGCGCCGTCGCACAGTCCGCCAGCAGCGTGTTCGACAGCTTCAGAATCGACGGATCCAGGTCCGCGTCAAGCGTCGTGAGCAGAACGCGCTGCTCTTCAGGCAAGGGCTGGACGATGGGGGCGACTGATGTAAACACCGTATACCGAGACAGCGTGTCGCATTTCTCGGCCGAAAGATTCTGATGGGGATCGGCGTCGACCATGTGACATTCGACAGCAAGATAGGCCGCATCCAGTGGAGCGAAGAGGAATCGCTCCACGCGCGGTTCCAGCCAGACGTCCAAGAGATTCAGCGTGCCTTGATGGTCTCGCATCCGGTAGAGGATTTGCTG
>JAHBXU010001060.1 GCA_019636315.1 Planctomycetaceae bacterium
TGCGTTCAGCGCGGTTCTGGCCCAGACGGAAGCCGCCTGTCGCGAACTGGCCGACATTCCGGACAACTACCGCGTCCTGTTTCTGCAGGGGGGAGCGTCGACGCAGTTCTTCATGATTCCCATGAATTTTCTTGGTCGCATCGACACCGCCGACTATCTGGTCACCGGTGCGTGGTCCGAGAAAGCCCTGGCTGAGGCCAGGCGGTACGGCGGCACGCACGTGGCCGCGTCCAGCAAAGACCGCAACTTCTGCTACATTCCGCACGAAGCCGAGTACAGCCGCGAGCCGCGCTACGTGCACTTCACGTCGAATAACACGATCTTCGGGACGCAATGGAGGCGTGAGCCGGAGCCGCCGGGGGATGCGTGGCTCATCTGCGATGCAAGCAGCGACATTTTCAGCCGGCCGATCGACGTTCGTCGGTACGGTCTGATCTATGCCGGGGCACAAAAAAATCTGGGGCCGGCGGGTGTGACTTTGGTCATTATCCGGGACGATCTGGTCAAGGCAGGCGCCCTCGATTTGCCGGAGATGCTTCAGTATCGCACGCACGCGGAGAACGATTCGTGCTTTAATACACCGTCAACCTTCGGCATTTACGTCATGGGGCGCGTGTTTGAATGGATTCTCAAGTTGGGCGGACTTGCGGAAATGGCAGCGCGAAATGAAGCGAAGGCGAGCGTGCTCTATGACTTGATCGACAGCAGCCCACTGTTCAGGTCGACGGCCGATCGAGACAGCCGTTCGCTGATGAATGTGACGTTTGTCACGGGGAACTCGGAACTGGACGCGAAGTTTATCGCCGCCGCCAAGCAGGCCGGTCTGGATGGTCTCAAAGGACACCGCAGTGTGGGCGGCATGCGGGCCAGCATCTATAACGCGTTTCCGCAGGCCGGAGTCGAGCGGCTGGTGGACGTCATGCGGGACTTCGAATCAAAGCACGGATAGCAGCTGGAGCGAGTGGCTCCATGCGGCATCGACCGCCGTCTGGGACATTCGTGGTCTGATCTTCCCCTGAAGCCAAGATGTCCGACGCGCCGCCTGCTGCCGACTCGGCCCATGCTGAAATCGGGATCGTCTGCGCTCTCAAGTTAGAGATCGCCCCGTTTCTCGAACGCTGTGATCGTGTTCGCAAATACACGGGAGGCGAGTTCACATTTCGCGGCGGATTCACCGGGCCGGACTATGATACGCGTGTCGTGATTGTCGAAGCGGGTACGGGGGCGGACCGGGCCGCTCGCGCCACGCAGGCCATGATCGACGCCCACACGCCGCGATGGGTCATTTCCGCTGGCTTCTCAGGATCGCTTCAGCCCGATCTGCAGATCGGTGATCTGGTGATCGGCAACGCCGTGACTGATGTTGCGGGAGATGAGTTGACCATCGATGTGCGGATGGCGCCCGATTCTCAGCGAGGCTGGCATGTCGGCAAGTTGGTCGCCGTGGAGAACATCGTCCGCACTGTGGCCGAAAAGACAGAACTGGCCACACGGACCGGGGCAATGGCCGTCGATCTGGAGAGTCTGGCGGTTGCGCGGCTCTGTGCACAAACGCGAACTCGGTTCCTGGCGGTTCGCGCGATCAGCGACGATCTGTCGGAAGACCTTCCACCAGAAGTGCTCTCGGTGTTTGGAGGGACGGGGTCGCTTCGGGCGGGGGCGATTGCCGGCGCACTGTGGAAACGGCCGAGCAGCGTAAAGGACATGTGGCGACTGAGGGAGCAGGCCGTGACGGCGTCCGAACGGTTGGCCCGGTTTCTTCTGATGATTGTGCCGAAGCTGAGCGAAGCGCGTAGCTGACCCCATCACTGACTCAGTGACGGCGCGAC
>JAHBXU010001061.1 GCA_019636315.1 Planctomycetaceae bacterium
CATGAGGACGACGTCGATGTCCTCCTGACGGAGGCGTTCGAGTGCCTCGCGTCCATTATCGGCCAGGACGACATGGTGCCCGCGACGTTCCAGCATGGCGCGGACGACTTTCTGATTCGCCGGCGTATCCTCTGCCAGCAGGACGCGGAGAGGACGCAAGGTTCGCACGAAGGGCTGCACAGGGGGCGGCTCGGGTTGGGGCCCGCAGTACGCTTGCACGAGCGCGTCGAGCAGATCCGGCTGTGACACAGGTTTCTCGAGGAAGATGTCGATCGCCAGGTCCTTACAGCGTTCCTGAAATGTTTGTCGATCGACGGAGGAGAGCATCAAAACGGCGACCGTCGCCGTCAGCCCTTCCTCATGCATCTTTTCGACCAGCGTAAATCCGTCCATTTCCGGCATCAGTGCGTCCACAATCACGACTGCAAACGGCTCGCCACGCTGGCGGGCGTCGCGCAGTCGTTGCAGGCCGTTCGCGGCGTCCGCCGTGGTGATCGGGTTCATGTCCCACTTCTGCAGCGTTTCCCGGAGAATCGTCAAGTTGGAATGGTTGTCGTCGACGACCAGAATGGGCAGATCACGAAGCCGGGCCAGATCCGGAGCCGGTGTGGGCGGATCGGCCAGCACCAGAAAGTGCGCCGTGAAATAGAACGTGGTGCCGCCGTGTTCCGAACTCTCCAGCCAGATCCGGCCGCCCATCTTGTCAACCAGCTCGCGGCAGATCGCCAATCCCAGTCCGCTGCCGGTTTGCTTCCGTGTTGTCGAGGAATCGACTTGCGTAAACGGCGCGAAGATGGCTTTCTGATCCCGCGGTGCGATGCCGATCCCCGTGTCCTTTACGGAAAACAGCAGGACGACTTCGTCCGCCGTCCGCGATTCGACTCCCGCCGAAACCAGCACTTCTCCCTGTTCTGTGAACTTGATCGCATTGCCCGTCAGATTCATCAAGACCTGTCGGAGTCGACGCCCGTCCCCCAACAGTCGGTTCGGCACGTCCGGGGCCGACCGCGCCGCGAGCTCCAGGCCCTTCTCGTAAGCGCGGAGCGACAGCGTCTTGACGATCCCGTCGACAATTTCGCGAGTCATAAACGGTTCGGCATCGAGTTCGAACCGTCCGGCCTCCATGCGGGAGAAATCCAGTAAGTCGTCGAGCAGATACAGCAGGGTTTGTGCGGACTCGCGCGCGGTGTGGAGATAGTCCTTCATCCCCGCGCTCAGTTCCTCGCCGAGCGTCAGCTCCAGCATGCCGATGATGGCGTTCATCGGCGTGCGCAGCTCGTGGCTGATATTGGCGAGGAATTCCGTCTTTGTCCGATTGGCGGCCTCGGCGATCTCACGTGCCGCTTCCGCCGCCGCTTTGGCCGCTTCCAGTTCCTGTTCGCGATGCTTGCGGTGTGTGATATCCCGCTCGATCGTTGACGAACCGACAATGCGGCCCTTCGAATCGCGAATGGGCGAGACCGTCAGTGACACCACGACGTCGGATCCAGACTTGCTTCGTCGCTTCGCCTCGAACTGCAGGAGTCGCCGCCCCGACTTGACGGCGCGGCGAATCGGATCCTCTTCCTGCTGCATCCCGTCGGGAAGGATAATGGCGATCGACTCGCCAATCGCTTCCTCCGCCGTGAAGCCATACGTCTGCTCGGCCCCCAGGTTCCAACTGACGATAATGCCGTCGAGCGATTTTCCAATGATGGCGTCATAGGACGAGTCGACAATCGCCGCGAGCCGGGCGCGCTCGTCTTCCCATTGACGTCGCTCCATGATCCGTCCGAGTTGTGTGCCGATGCTCCCCGCGAACATGAGCAATTGTGGATCGGGCGCGACTT
>JAHBXU010001062.1 GCA_019636315.1 Planctomycetaceae bacterium
CTCCAGAACTCTTCCACAAGCCAGGCGTCTGCCCATCTGCCTTCAAAGTTGGTCCGGCCAGGAAACGTTTTCAGCATTGCAGCGTTTGATCCGTAGGGGACGGCCATCGTCAACAGGTCTGCGACGTCCTTTTGCGGAACGTCGATCCGGACCTGACGAAACTTGCCGCCCTTTGGATCGGCGGTGACGCCAGCCGGGAGTTTTTCATCTGGGTCCGGAAGGAGTTTCCACAAGCGATTGTAGACAGCCTCATCGAAGGCACGCCACAATCCGCGAATGTGAGTGTCTCGAAACCAGCCGTACGGGCCGTCCATTTTGAAGTGGCTTGCACCAGGGGGCAGTTCAAACCGCGGCGAGCCGGCGCCGACATAGGCTTCCAGTGCGGGCCGCGAGATTCGGAACGATCGAATGCTGCCGTCCACAAGCTGTGTAGCCTTGAGGACTCCGAGCGCGATGAGTCGCTGCACCATCACGGTGGAGCAACCAAGCTCAGCGGCGACGTCATTGACTGTCAGAAGGGTCTGGGTGAGGTTGGACACGGGAACGTCTTTCTTGATGGGATAGGGGGCGAAATATTTCACGTCGAATAGTTCCGGGCGTTTCTGGATGTCGACGTGGCGTTGTCGGTTTTCTGGGGGGCGTCGATTCGCTCAGCCAGGTCGAGCAGCACGGCGGCCCAACTGTCGAAAATCTGATCGACAGATGGTGACGGCCGATCAGCCGCGCGCGGTTTGCGGGTGGGCATGCATAGGTGGGGCGTGCGGCACTGGCGGGAGCCGGAAACAGCACGCCGAACGGGGATGGGAGACGAACGCGTCGAACGACGCTTTGCCGGCGGACAGAACGTCCGCCGAAGGTGGGAATGGCCGATCGGCCGTCGCGATACTAGGAGCGCGAAGCGTGCTTCGCGTCGTGTGTTGAGTCGTGCTGCCGGTGGCTTTCAATCCTGGTGTTCAGGTCGATGAGGAGATCAAGCCAAGCGTCCCAAGTGTCGGCGGGTCTCGATTCCTTGGCCTCGATCGTGGTCGTTGAATTGTCGCAATTTTCAGGCTGCATTGGTGGATTTTTTCCCTGCAACGCAAATCCGTTTGCTGGAAATTCGTCCTTGCTCGGCCTCGACGCACTTCTGACATTAGTGATGAGTCAGTGCGGGCTTTGGCGTGCACGAACTCCCTGAGGTCGTAGATGTATCTCAGCCCATTGAGCGCCGTACTGAGCGGCGTGACTCCGCGGACCTGGTTGACGCGGTCGAAGTAGCCGTGGAGCCAGAAATTGCGGGCGGGGACGAGCTTGTCGAACTCGAATCCGCCGTGACGATTGCGGTGATGGAGGGCGTATTGCAGGTGACGGCCGCCGCGGGCGGCCGTGCGGACGCCGTTGTGCCATTCGTCCTGGTCGATGCCGATATCGCGCGGGTCGCGAATGCAGTCGGCTTCAATGCCCTGGACGTGTCCGCTGCTGAGCTTGAGGACGCCAAAGTCTCCTTCGAGCGTGCGGCCGCCTTCCATGATTCTGACGAAGGCTGCGAGATTGAATCGGCCGGCGATGTCGAACTGATCCCGCGCGGTGTGGAAGGCGATCAATTCGTCGAGCGTCCGCTTGAGGCCGTCGTCCTTGCCGCCGACGCGGATGATGATGTCGGAGACGAAGTCCTGATGCTTGCGGATCATCCAGGCGCCGATGAGGTTGTTGCGTCGGACGTCGCGGGAGACGCTGTTGAGGCGGTCGCGCTGCTCGATCTTGAGCACGCGGTCTTCACTGCGGGTGTCGCGCGCCGGCAGCTTGCGGCGGGAGGTCTCCTCAATGGCATCGTACTTCAGCTC
>JAHBXU010001063.1 GCA_019636315.1 Planctomycetaceae bacterium
CTGGTCACTCGATTTGTCGGAAAGAACGGTGCGGAGGTCGTTTCACAACCGATGAACGCCATTTTGCCCGGCCCCGTTGAGGACCGGATCGTCGTTCAACAGACGCGTTCCGTCCCACGCAGCCCTGTCGCGTTGGGCAAGCCGCAACTGGCGGCGCAGCACGACGTGAACCAATGGGACGCGGCGCAGGGCATTGTCCCCGCCTCCTGGGAGGCAGAAGCAGACTCGGACGAGGTGCTCCCCGCGCAACCACGCATGACCACGACAACGCTGGATGTCTCGCCGGCGTTTGCTGCACACCACTTTGGAAGCAACCTTCAACCGCTCGACTGGCAGGATCGTGCCGCGAGCGCGGATGCAATGACGACCGGAGGATCCGGGGCGCCTGCAGCTGCCTATTCATTCACGTCATCGAAGGGGGAACCGTCTATGGCAAACCCGAGACCGGTGACGGATCTTGCACTTCCAGGTCATTCTGCACCGACTGCACACCCGGCTCCATCAGCACCATCAGCGCGGCCCGGTCTCTCGCCTCTGCGGAATCAACCGCGCCGCGCAGGAGGGCAACCCCGTGCTGCAGCGAAACCTCGATCCCTCCAAGAGACTTCAAATTGAACGCCCGAGCCATCTTCGTCTGAATCTGAGCGGCTCGGACCGATTCCTGCTGCAGCGGCACATCGAAGGCAATCGCCAGTCGCGGCTCGTAGATGCCGGTGCGTGCAGCAGCGGGTCGCGGCACATTGACCTGGAGGATTGGCTCTTCACGAAGTGTTGACGTCGCGGTTTGCACACGGCCCTCAGTTCGTCCCTGGGTCTGACCAACGAATCCCTGCGACTCATCGTTGCGCCCGACAAAATCGCCGCGCTGGCGATTTTGTCTCAGAAAGCGGCGGTCCCCTGTCAGCCGGCCGGCGTTATTCAGCGACGTATCCCGCCCCATCGACTCCAGCGGATTGAACATCTGCGCCGATGCCTCCTGGGAAAGGAAGAGCATTACGACCGTCGCAAGGACAAGAACAGCAGCTCGCATGGGGACTCCTCGAAGTCGCGAATCGGACGGCGGCGTTCTTCGCCTAGTCGGCACTCCGCTCCATTCTCTCCACCGGATTCCGACCTGGATCCCATGATACCGTGAATCCGGGACGTCATGCGAACGAATGTGCTGGCTGCATGGAGGAAATCGTCGCGGCGGCAAACGAACGCTCCGGTGGGCGAGAACCATTCCCTGAAGCTCCAGAGACCTGTCTTCCCATTCGACCGGAATCGCTGCGTCCGCTTGTTGAATTGCCGGCCGGTCAGCAGTATCGTGCCACGAAAGCTGTAGAAACCCGGGAGAGGCGCAAAGCAGGCAGCACACCCCGTGCCCTGCCTGCGGCGGCTCTTTGGTCTGTGATGTCCATCGATGTGATCGCGAGATCTCTGGAGTCATGCCGACGACAAACAAGGAATTTGACGTTCTGTGCGTCGGCCTGATCACCATTGATTATGTCTGCGCTCCGCTCCGGCGGGTTCCCGCCCCTGGTGAGCTGGAGATGACGGATCGAATCGAGTTGTGTCTGGGCGGCTCGGCAACGAATGTCGGCCTCGATCTGGCGCGGGTCGGTCGCCGCGTGAACATTGCGGGACGCGTGGGAGACGACGTCCTCGGTCGACACGTCGAGCGAGTCTTGAATGGTCATGGCGTCCTTTGCGATCAACTCTCGTTTTCTCCCACGGCCCCCACATCGACAACCATGGTGGTTAACGTGCAGGGGGAAGACCGCCGGTTCATTCATGATGCGGGCGCGAACACCGAGTTGACGGGGAATGAAATCACGGCAG
>JAHBXU010001064.1 GCA_019636315.1 Planctomycetaceae bacterium
GCGGACTAAACGCCCCAGCGGGCGCGGGACGACTCGACGGTTTCGAGCTTTGTTTCCGGAGCCCAGAAGGCATCGTGCGTGCGGGGCATGGCGCCGGCCCAGCGGTCGTCGATCGGTTCTCCGGCCGGCTGATAGCGCGTGTCGCAACTGATGCGGTATTTGTTCGACATGTTCGTCAGTGAGCCGTGAAGATTAAAGATGCTGACGATCACCGCATCTCCCGGCTCGAAGGTGGTCGTCACCCACCGGCCGCCGAAGCGGTCGACGAGTTCGGCCGGATCGTTGCTGAACAACCCCTGCGTGCGGTCGCGATCGACGTCGCTGCGACCGTAGGTCTGAATGACCTGCTCCCATTGATGTGAGCGCTCACACACGACGAGGGGCCCCATGTCGGGTGTGATATGCCCGAACGGGGTCCAACAGGTGACCAGTTTGTGCGACCCGCGGCCCATGTACACAACGTCCGCATGAATGCCGGACGCGGCCCCCGGTCCAGCCGTTCGCAGCCACTGAAAGTTATAACTCATCGACTCCCCCCCCAGGAGGCGGTCGAAAAAGCCCATCGTACGCGGACCGTACACGACCCGCTTCAGTGAATCCGTCTTGAGATGCTCGCGGCCGCGGACCGACGATGTGGCCAGTTCCTTCGGGTCGGGATGGACGACTCCGTCCATCATTGGAGCCGCCGGATCGAGTTTCCCCTCGTGTGCCATCATCGCGAGCATGTCGCGTCGGGCGTCGAGCACTTCATCCGCATCATGAAAATCGCGGATCAGCAGAAACCCATCGTCCGCCAGCCGCTTTCGGAGAGCGTCCGTGTCATTGATGATGTCATTGCTCTCGCGCATCTGCAGCGTGAGATACTTCGACTCAGCCTCGAACTCGCATTTTCCGAAACGGTATTTCATGTTTCAGTTTCAATGATTTGGCCGCCAGGCCCCGACGTCCTCACGACGGACCCGAACCGGGACGGATGCGATAGATCCTCAGAACAATTCGTAGATCTCGCGGCGGCCGAAGTCAACGATGGGAAACGGTCGGCCGGCCGGGCCGGGGAGGTGGGCTTCCAGGTCGAAGCCCAGGCTGTGGAAAATCGTTGCCAGGGCGTCCCCCGGCTCGACGGGACGCTCGGCCGGGACGCCGCCGACGGGGTCGCTCGCACCGACGACGCGGCCTCCTTTCACGCCACCGCCGGCATAGTACGTCGTGAAGCATTGCGGCCAGTGGTCGCGGCCGCCGGCAGGATTGACTCGTGGGGTGCGGCCGAATTCCTGCAGGTTGCACACCAGCGTGTTGTCCAGCATGCCCCGGTCGGACAGATCCTCGATGAGAGCCGCGTAAGCCTGGTCGTAGAGCGGGCAGACGATGTCGCGCATGCCGGCGATCGAGGTGAACGGCTTCGATCCGTGGATGTCCCAGGTGATTTCATCGAACACCGTCAGAAACGTGTTGATCGTGATGAACCGCACACCGTTCTCGATCAACTTGCGGGCGAGCAGGCAGCATTGGCCGAAGCGATTCATGCCGTACCGGTCACGGACTGCTTGCGGTTCTTTCGTCAGATCGAAGGCGTCCCGTGCCTGCGAACTGGTCATCATCCGGAACGCCGCCTGAAAGTTGTCGTTGAGCAGGGCCGCATTTTCGGTGGCTTCAAAGCTGCTGACTGTCTCGTCGACGATGTCGCGCATCCGGCGGCGGCGTTCGAGGCGCACCGTGCTGATCTCCGCTGGAGGGAGCAGGTCCGGAACCTTGAAATCGGGCTTGGACGGATCGGCCATCAGCGCGAACGGGTCGTATGCCTTGCCGAGAAACCCACCC
>JAHBXU010001065.1 GCA_019636315.1 Planctomycetaceae bacterium
ACCTACGATCCGGAACACGGCTATGTGCCGTTGGGCCTTGCGCCCTCTCCATTCGGCGGGTATGGATATGGTGGATACGGAGCGGCAGCGACGCCGGGGATGAGTGCCGGAGCCGCCATGGCTGGATTTGGACAGGCTGCTCAGGGAGTCGGCCAGTTGCACGTGTCGAATGCCCAGGCGAGTGAGATTCACCAGCAAGCCGTCTCGCAGTACCTGCAGAACGTCGGCCAGGCCCAGGACACCGTCCTCAAGTATGCCGCGCAGAAAGACCAGGCCACCCAGGCGCGGAATGACGCAGAGAAGGAGCACGAGAAGGCACAGATTGCTCTCTACAACAAGACGCTGGAACAGATGGGCGCCGCCCATCGACTGACGGCCGAGCAGTTCCATGTCGACAGCGGCGTGCTGCACTGGCCGTTCGTCCTCCGCGGTCCGCAATATGACGCGCTGCGAAACAAGATCGACAAGCTCTACGACGCCCGCACGCCTGACGACAGCGGCGAGGACTCCAGCGGCTACGACGCCATTCAACAGGCCTGCAAAGACATGCAGAAGATCGTGGACAAAGAGGTTCAGGCGGGAATGCCGGTGAATGACTTCGTGACCGCCAAGCACTTCATCTCCAGTGTGGCCTACGAAGCTCAGTTCAAAGTGAAGCCCTCGAAGTAAACCGCCGGCGGTCACGCGAACAACCGGTGTCTGAAGAATGGTGAACGCGAATTGGCTTGTGGCGTGATGTGTCATGGGGTGGCTGGGGGCGTCGATTGATCGATCCCCGTCACCCCGTCGCCAGCGAGAATCAACACTTCTGGGAGCAGACAATGTCGGACGGAGAATCGCTGGGGGGCCAGGACCGGAAGGACCGGAGATCCCTGAAGCTGTGGCACGTCGGCGTCTTCGTGCTGGCCCTGTATCTGCTGGCGGCTTATCTCGTCGTTCCCTTCGCCTGGGAGCGTTACGCCAGGCGGCATCCTTCCTTTGACGATGATCCCCGGATCACCACGACCGGAGACGGCCACCCCGGCGACCCGCTCAACGTCGCCCTCGTTGGCGGCGAAGAGGAAATCAAGCAGGTGATGCATGCTGCGGGTTGGTTCCCCGCGGCTGCGCTTGGTCTCAAGAGCGACCTCAAGATCGCCGCCGACACCGTGCTCTCGCGCCCTGACGACGAAGCGCCGGTCAGCAACCTGTTTCTTTACGGTCGCAAGGAAGACCTGGCATTTGAGAAGCCGGTCGGCGACTCTCCGCGGCAGCGAAACCACGTCCGTTTCTGGAAGGAACCCCGCCCCGATCCGGACGGCCAGCCTGTGTGGATTGGCTCCGCGACATTCGACAAGGGCGTCGGACTGAGCCACACCACCGGTCAGGTCACGCATCATATCGCCGCGGACGTCGATACGGAGCGGGACCGGCTGTTCCACGACCTGGAACAAACCGGAGGACTTTCGGAAACCTATATTGAAGCAGGCTTTCATCATAAGCTGGAAGGGCACAACGGAGGCGGCGACCCCTGGCACACCGACGGCGACCTCTATGTCGGTGTTCTCAAGACGCCGTGAACCAAACGCCGCGCTATGTCAACGACAGGAGCGAACGCTCACCGGCATGTCGGGCCCTCCCGGTCGACGTCGCCGCGCTTGGAAAATAGCAGGCGACGCGGGCGTCGGCTAAAGTGAGAATGTCGTGACACGCCGCATCGAGTCCATCACATGGCCATGCTGATTCATCGCTTCGCCACGCACTGTCTGGCTGCCGTTTGTGTCATAGCCGTGATGAGTCCCGCGGGTGCGGAGGACTGGCCCGGCTGGCGAG
>JAHBXU010001066.1 GCA_019636315.1 Planctomycetaceae bacterium
TCCGCTTGGCACGCGACCTTCTGGACCGGGGGGACCGTCCTCTACGTCCCGCGAAATGTCGAGATCAAAGCCCCGCTGCATAGTCTGATCGCGCTGTCACAATCGGGACGGGCCGATTTCAGTCACACGTTGGTCGTGCTGGAAGAAGGGGCTTCCGCCACCTTGCTGGAAGAGACGGCTTCCGCCACGGCCGACGGGGCGGGGCTGCATGTCGGCGCGGTCGAGCTGATTCTTGCTCCCGGTTCTCGTCTGCGATACGTGCAGTTGCAGAACTGGAACGAAAAGACATGGCACTTCGCGCATCAGGTAGGGCGGGTTGAAAAGAGTGCTTCGCTGCAATGGACGGTGGGCGGATTGGGTTCGCGGCTGGCTCACATTCATCAGGAAGTGCATCTCGATGGCCGAGGGGCCGAGGCGGAAGTGAACGGCGTGACCTTCGCCATCAACCGGCAGGTTATTTCGTACTACACGTCACAGCATCATAACGCGGAAGACACACGCAGCGACTTGCTTTACAAGGAAGTGCTCCGCGACCGCTCGCGCGTCATCTGGCGAGGGATGATCCGGGTCGAACCCGAAGCGCAAAAGACCGACGGCTATCAGCGGAGCGACGCCCTGTTGCTGAGTCCAACGAGCCGTTGCGATTCGATTCCCGGCCTGGAGATTGAAGCGGACGATGTCCGTTGCACGCACGGGGCGACGGCCGGCCGCGTGGATGAAGAGCAGATTTTCTACTGCATGTGCCGGGGTCTGACGAAATTCGAAGCGATGCACATGATTGTGGAAGGCTTCTTTCACAAGATTTACGACCGCATTCCAGTGGAAGCGGTGAGGGAGACGTTGAGTCAGGCGGTCGTGCGTAAGCTCGGCTTTGGCGACTGACCCGTACCAGGCGAGGCGGGCGGTGTCAGCCCCCGGTTTCTCGATCTCAAGTGACCCGTGTTTCCATACGAATGATATTAGGGTGGAACA
The DNA here is from genome assembly GCA_019636315.1 of Planctomycetaceae bacterium. Classification (GTDB taxonomy): domain Bacteria; phylum Planctomycetota; class Planctomycetia; order Planctomycetales; family Planctomycetaceae; genus JAHBXU01. The sequence goes on from JAHBXU010001066.1 coordinate 973, forward strand.
GGTATTCCTGCCTGTTCAGACTGAACGAACATAGACACTCCCGAGAGACGGGATGTTTAACTCCCCCCCGTGATAAAACCTCTATGATTCCCTTTGAAAAATGTGCCGAGGCGAACGAAATTGCTCCCGGTGGACGCAAGTCGATTTTCGTCGATGATGTCCCCGCCTTGCTGCTGCGCGTCGGGGACGACTATTTTGCAATTGAAGATGTCTGCACGCACGACGGCCAACCGCTGACGGATGGACCGGTGCGTGATCATTCCATCGTTTGCCCGCGGCACGGTGCCCGGTTCGATCTGCGGACCGGCCAACCGCTTTGCATGCCGGCCACGGAACCAGTTGCCACTTTTGAAGTCGAGGTTCGCGCCGGGGGCATTTTCGTCCGTCCTCGCGATTGATCACGCACGTTCGCCGCGTGCCAGACTTGTCGATACCACGCCTCAAGAGGCCCGGAGATTGCCATGACCAACGAAACCAATCCGCCGATCGAGCCAGTTGCCACTCCCAGCCCGGACAATACCAGGCCGACGGCCTACCCGGATCGTCCCGTCTCCGACGAGATCAAGCTATTGGAGACACTCAAGCAGGTTATCGATCCGGAGTTGATGGTCAACATTGTTGACTTGGGGCTGATTTACTCCGTAGTTCAGGAGGAAAATCGGGTCGAGGTCGAGATGACACTCACCAGCCCTGCCTGCCCCGCCGGTCCGCAGATCATGCAGCAGGCGAAGATGGCGCTGGAGAAGTTGGCCGATATCGACGAGGCGAATATCAAATTGGTGATGGCGCCACCGTGGACGCCTGACCGCATGACTGACGACGCCCGGGACCAACTCGGC
>JAHBXU010001067.1 GCA_019636315.1 Planctomycetaceae bacterium
CTGGGAGGAACTGGAACTGAATCCGGCAGGCAATGGCTTCGGCATCTCGCTGCGCCGCGCGGAGGAAGTGCGGAAGAAAGCTGCGCAGTACCTGGGCTGCGACGAGAGTGAAATCGTCATCATGCCCAACACGACGCAGTCGATGAATACCATCGCGCAGGGCATCACTCTGCAGGCGGGCGACCGTGTGCTGACGACCGACCAGGAACATCCGGGGGGAGTTCGTTGCTGGGAGTACTACGAGAAACGGGCCGGCGTCATTATTGACCGCGCCCCCCTCCCAGTGCCTCCCCAGAGCGAGCAGGAAGTTGTCGACGCACTCGCGGCACTGATGACGCCCCGCACCAGGGTCATCAGTGTGGCTCATGTCACGTTCACCACGGGATTGCGGCTGCCGATCGCTCAGATCGCCGAACTGGCTGACGCCCATCAATGCCTGCTTGTCGTCGACGGCGCGCAGGCACCGGGAGCGCTCAACATCAACGTCAAGGAACTGAATTGCGATACGTACGCCACCAGTGCACACAAGTGGATGCTGGCGCCCAAGGGGACGGGCCTGCTGTATATCAACAAGCGGGCTGAGGATCGCATTGATCCGCTGCTGCTGCAGGATGGCAACGGCTTCTACACGGCCACGTCCGGCACGCTCAATATGCCGGCGGTGATCGGGCTGGGAGGATCGATCGACTTCCTCACCGACATGGGCAAACAGCGGATCGAGGACTGGTCGATGTACTTGCGGCAGATGCTCTACGACGGACTCCGCCGGCTCCCGAACGTCAAGATTTACAGCCCCGAAGCGGGACCGATGGCTGCTCCGATCGTCTCTCCCGGGGTGGAGGGAATCTCCGGCGGCGACGTCGCAACGGCGCTGGCCAGGCAGGACATCATCGTTAAGGTTGTCTCCTACGGAAATCGCATCTCGACGCACCTGTATAATGATGAGTCAGACGTGGAGAAACTCGTCGCCGCGGTGAGCAAGTTGCGGGCCTAGGCGACAAATCGAGCCGCGAGCGTCGACGAACGGTCCACCTGCGGCTGGACTTAAGCAGCGACTCCCCGACAATACAACATCCACCGGACGCACCCCCACCAGTACGAGAATCGGCGTCGATATCGCCATGAATGATGCGTCTCGCACAATGAGGCCACGACGATGGTGGTTGCCGGCGACCGGGGTGATGGTTGTCCTGGCGGCGATGGCGTACTACACGTTTCGCCCGTCTCCACGCCCGCGAAACGTGTTGCTGATAACGCTCGACACCACGCGGGCCGACCATCTTGGCTGCTATGGGCACGCCGCGGCCCATACGCCGACAATCGACGCTCTCGCTGCCGGCGGGGTTGTCTTCGACGCGGCTTACGTCACCGTTCCTTTGACGTTGCCCTCGCACACCTCGATGCTGACCGGACTGTATCCCCCCGAGAACGGCATCCACCTCAACGGCCAGGGGCGTCTCGATCCGAAGCTTCCCAATCTGGCGGAATCGCTCCGCCAGCAGGGCTACAGGACGGGAGCGTTTATCGCCTCTGTCGTCTTGCATTCGATGCACGGCCTGAATCACGGATTCGACGTGTATGACGACGATATGGCCGGCGGAGAGCAACACGGCCACGAATCTCACCTGATGCGTAATGCGCGACAGGTCGTCGATTCGGCCCTTGCCTGGCTGCAGGGACAGGACGATCGTCCGTTCTTCTGTTGGGTGCACCTGTTCGATCCGCACGCTCCTTATGAGGGGCATCCCGAGGTCTTCGGCGACCGGTTTCAGAACGCGCCTTATGACGGCGACATCGCATTCGCC
>JAHBXU010001068.1 GCA_019636315.1 Planctomycetaceae bacterium
GCCGCATCGACCGGGTGATGTCGATGACGGTCTGCGTGGCATCGGTCAGCGTCGGAAACGTCGCCACGAGCGTCGAGGACGGGCGCTGTTTGGGGATGAGCCGCAGCGTGACCTCGGTGATGATCCCGAGCGTGCCTTCGCTTCCCACGAACAGCTTGGTGAGGGAAAGTCCTGCGACATCCTTGAGACGCGGACCGCCGAGAGTGACGGCCGCCCCGTCGGCGAGCACGACGGTCAGCCCGAGCACGTAGTCGCTCGTGACGCCGTACTTCACGCAGCACAGCCCGCCGGCGTTGGTCGCCACGTTCCCGCCGATCGAGCAGAACTCGAACGAGGACGGGTCGGGCGGATACCACAGCCTGTGCTCGGCGGCCGCGGCTTTCACGTCGGCATTGAACGCGCCGGGCTGCGCGAGAGCGGTCCGCGTCACCGGATCCACCGTGACCGAACGCATGCGATCGAGCGACACGACGAGGCAACCGTCGAGCGCCGAGGACCCGCCGGAGAGCCCGGATCCGGCACCGCGCGGAACGACGGCAAGCCGGTGCTCAGCAGCGAACCGGATCGTGGCCTGCACGTCCTCGGTCGTCGTCGGTCGTACCACGGCCAGCGGGGTTCCCGCGCTTGCGTCGAGCGCGCGGTCCCAGCGGTAACCTCCCATGCCGTCCGGATCGGTGATGACCGAATCCGCGGGCAGTGCGGCAACCAGCGCGGCAAGGTCCGGGGGTGCGGTCGCCGTCACGATGCAGTCCAGCAGGAATCGTGTTGGATGTTGTCCAGTCCGGCCCGCGGCGCGCGTCGCCTGCCGAGCAAATCGCTATACCAGTCTGAACGTCTCCACCCGCCGGTAACCGACAGATCCGGATGGGAAAGGGAGGTGAAAGCGGGCATGCTCCCATTCTGCCCCTCTCGCACTTCTCGACTCCGGCGACGTCGGGATTGCTGGGCGGTAGCGTTCTCTCGCCGGAAGGCGTTGAATGGGGGTATGGCCCCTCGCCATTCGACGGACTACCGAACGCTGGCTTCGCTCAGCAGGATCAACCTGCTCCGCGAGCTTCAGAAGCATGGCTGGCAGACCGTCACCGAACTCGCCAATGCAACGGGACTTCACCACAATACGGCGCGAGAACACCTCCACCGGCTGATCGATGCCGGCTTCGTCGACTCCGAACCCATCCCGAGCACGGGCAAGGGCCGGCCGCAACTTCGGTACCACGCCGCTCGGGGCCTGGACAGCCCAGCCCGGCGGGCCCGTCGGCTGTCCTCCGAGCGGCGCACGGAACTGATTCGAAAACTCATCCCGCTTTCCGATGTCTCCTCGGCGAGCGCCCCTCTGACACGTCAACTCGACGCGCTCGATGACCACATGGAACAGTGCGGCTTCGATGCCGAAATCGATGCGGAGAATTCCCGCATGGTCATGCACGATTGCCCTTTCGGCACCCTGGCTAAGGACAACCCCCAAGTGTGCGAAGTGCACTTCGGCCTTATCCAGGATGCCCTGGCCGACGGTGATGGACCAATCCACGCAAGCGAACTGCACCCGTTCTCCGGGCCACGATCCTGCACGGTGGACCTCCACAGTTGACATGAGACGGATGCCGGCGCCAACACCCCGCCCCAGGTCATCCGATACTTCAGTGCGGCATTATTCACGGCCTTTTCACGTTGCTGCGAGGCGCCAGGTCTTGGAGACTTCGAAGAAGGACGCAATCGCGACCGCGGGGCGCCCCGGAGCACGACAGGAGCCGCCGTGAGCATTGGCAAAAACCTCAAACCCTCCTCGCCGGGAACTGACGGC
>JAHBXU010001069.1 GCA_019636315.1 Planctomycetaceae bacterium
CGGGCTTCCGCCGCTGCAATCGCCGAAACCCCCGCATCCCGGAAATGGTCGGCGAATTGCCGAATCGTCTCCCGGAGCGCGGCCGGCGAAGCGAGCAGGGGAGTGATATCCCGAAACAGGATCCCCGGCTTGGGAAAATCCGGAATGCTCCGAATGTAATCTGCTAATGGCCGCGGCTCGCTCATGGGTGTTCGCCTGTCTGGGGGTCCGTGGGAGATGCGGGCGCTTCGAGATGCTGCCTTGCCAGGGCGACCTGGTCGGCGGCATGCGGGTCTGCATCATACAAGTCCACGATGCTTTGCCAAATATAGCGTGCGTCTTCGTGCCGGCCCGAATCCGTCATCTCGCGCGCACGGGCGACCGCGCTGTTGAGAACCTCCCGCTCACTCGATCGCCGTTGTCGATTGATGTCGTCCAGCGTCTCATCGATGTATTGGCGGAGCTCTTTGTATTCGTCCTTTCCTTCCGGCTTCTCTTCCGGGAGCAGCGTTTTCAACGATTGCAGCGTCTGCACAGCTCGTGAGAGTTCTCCCACTTCGCGCTCGCGCGCGGCTCGGCGCAGAAATCGATCCACCTCCGAATAGGGCTGATTCCCAAAGGGGTGCAGCGATGGACGACTGACGCCCTGGGCCGATTTGTACTGCGAGATCTTCCTGAGATACGGCTCCACACGAACCTGCCAGGTCTCCGGGTCCTCCTCCAGGAGATCACGGAAGTACTTGCTTTCCGCCTCATCCCAGGCGGGGCCTGCTTTCATCTGCATGAGCCGCTCCCCGGCTGCAAACTTCTCTTCCTGTGAGAGCCGGCCGCGCTGAAACCACCAGACGCCGCCGGCGATCACGAGGAGCAGCAGGCCGATCAACACCCACACACTATCGAGAATTCGCCGCACGCCGCCGGTTGTCTGGGCCTGTTCCAGTTGAGCGCGCATCAGATCGCGCATGAGCGTCCCGCCGACATCTCCTGCGCCCGGGTCGGCGTCGGCAGCCTGTGTTTCGGCGTCCGGCGGAGCCGACGCGTCAAACGTCGCCGTGCCGCTGCTGGCCGCCAGATCGACCTTTTTGGGGATCTCCTGGAGCCTCAGCGACAGCACGTACGCATCCGGATAGCGGTTCTCCGGCTTCTTTTCGAGGCACTTGCAGACGACTTCGTCCAGCCAGTAAGGGATCTCCGGGACCACCATGCCGGGGCTGTCAAAGCGGTGCGTCCGCTGCTTCTGCATCACTTCGTTGGTCGTTTTACCGGTGAAGGGAGGCCGACCGGTCAGCATCACATAGAGCACCGCGCCCAACGAATATACATCACTGTGCCGCGTCGCCCGCTTGCCTTCAGCCTGCTCCGGCGACATGTACTCGGCCGTACCGATCACGCCTCCCGTCGCCGTCAGTTTCCCGGATGCGAACAGCTGCGCAACGCCGAAGTCGGTCAGCTTGACCTTGCCATCCTGGCCCAGCAGCAGGTTCGAGGGCTTGAGGTCCCGGTGGATCACGCCCGCGTTGTGGGCCGCTTTGAGCGCAGCACACACCTGGACGCCGATCTCGATCGTTTCCCGCCAGGGAATCCGCTTGTCCCGCTTGAGGCGGCTGGTGAGCGTGTCTCCTTCCACATATTCCATCGCATAGTAATACGTCTCGCCGTCGACACCGCTTTCGTACAGCTCGACGACGTTGGGATGCGACAGCTTCTTGAGCGCGTCGATCTCGCGGCTGAATCGCGCCACGAAACCCGGCTCCCGCGCCAACATGGCCGGCAGAACTTTGACGGCGGCCATTTTTCCGGTCCCCACGTGCATCCCCAG
>JAHBXU010000107.1 GCA_019636315.1 Planctomycetaceae bacterium
CTATTGCGCAGCAAGGGATCGACCGCGACACACTTGTCATCTATACGAGCGACAACGGTCCGTGGCTCAGCTATGGCAACCACGCCGGTTCCGCCGGTTCGCTGCGCGAGGGGAAAGGGACGATGTGGGAAGGGGGCGTTCGCGAGCCCTGCCTGATGCGCTGGCCTGGCAGGATCCCCGCCGGGAGCGTTTGTCATGAGTTTGCGGCCACAATCGACATCTTTCCCACCGTTGCGGGACTCATCGGCGCTGAGCTTCCGTCGCACCCCATTGATGGTGTGAACATCTGGGGTCTGATGTCGGGACGCCCGGACGCCCGGACCCCGCATGACGCGTACTACTATTACTGGGGGCGAGAGCTGCAAGCGGTCCGGAGCGGCGACTGGAAGCTACATTTTCCGCACGAATACCGAACGCTCGATGGGCCAGCCGGCCGCGATGGGACGCCGGGCAAGTACAGGCAGGAGCGGACGGAGCGAGCGCTCTACAACCTGCGAACCGACGCGGGAGAATCGCTGGATCTGCAGGAGCAATACCCGCATGTCGTCGAGGAACTGCTCCAGCTCGCCGAGCGGGCGCGTGAAGAACTGGGCGATTCGACCACCGGACAAACCGGTCATGGTGTGCGTCCCCCCGCAGCGATTACGGAGTAACGACGTCTCAGGCCCCCCAGCAGCCATCTGAGACCAGTCATTGCATCAGCGAGGGTTGGTGCCACCGACGGAGATCATCCAGCCACGGCGAAAAACGGCTCCTCACTCGCCGCGCCCGATCCCTGGCCCTGCTCCAGTTTCCGGCGCTCGCGCTGGCGGCACCACCGGCTCACCAGGTGCACCACGCGTTCGAGCGTGTCGCGATCAAAATGCTCCAGGCGGTGTTTGCCTGCGAAGGGATAATCGACGCTGCGGATGATCTGGATCAATTCACTCAAGCTCAGCCGCTCGTGGATATCGGTCAGCGAGAGGGCCGCGATGTCTGACTCGGTGAAGCCATTCTCCTTCCGGGCCAATGACGGATCAAGCAGCGGCAACAGCTGGTCATAGTCGACCGGCTTGGCGAGGACGCGGTGAATTCCTGAATCCACGGCGGTGAAGACCGTGTTCAAATTCGTCGCTGAAGTCAAGAGAACACCGATTGTGCCTTGCTGGACTTCGAGCACCTGTCGGAACAAAGCTGCCGCGTCGCCTTGAGAGGGGTCGTCGTCAATGAGCACGTGCGAGTACTTCCGCTTGCGCGCCAGCGCTAGACCGGCAGCGTTGTCTGCTGCATGATCAACACCGAACCCCAAACCACCGAGTGTCCGAGACAGCGATTTACCGGTCGGCGACTCACTTCCGATAAGCAGTATACGATTCATGATTGAAGTTTCACTAATGCATCCATGCGGGAAAGATGGGATTCGCGAGTAGATTCCACAGAGAAAGGCAATTTCGGCTGAATGACAGGATTGTCCGACAGAATAGCGGACAATGGTTAACTTCTAGCAAGCCGCATGCCACGCGGAACGTGCTTGGATTCTCGTGATTTCATCTCATGTTTTGCCGTTTGAGTGCATGTTTCTCCGGCACTTCCGCAAGTTTGGCAAGCACTATCCAGACACGATGACGTGAAAGACTGACGTCGACGTCACCCGGTGGCTGGCCTAAAATCGCTCGACGGCGGACCGGGAGCGCAGTGGCCGAACTTGATTCTATTAGTGAGCACAGACATGATTCGCGACCTTTCCCCCGCCAGGCCTCCGTGCCAGGTCGAAAGTCGGAACCCGACTCGCGTGCAATCGCCGCGGAGATGGCCTCGTGTCACAGCCGCTGCGGCGATCATGCTTTGCCTGGCCGGCTTCGGATGTGGTCAGCATCGCAGCTTGACCCTCGACACGATCAATTCCGAGCTTCAGTTCAGCCAGGAAGTCCTGAGCGCCGAGCGCGTCGTCGTTGTCGACTTCGCGGCCAGTTGGTGCGGCCCCTGCCACATGATGGAGCCGGTTCTGGAGAGTCTGGCTGCCGACTATGGAGGCCGTGCTCAGGTCAAACAAGTCGACGTCGACGAAGTCCCGGAACTCGCCACGAAGTACGAGATTCAAGCACTCCCCACCATCGTCTTTTTCCGGAATGGTGAAGAAGTGGGGCGCGCCGTCGGTGTCAAGACCTACCTCGAAATGCAGCAACTCCTTGAAGCCTACCTGCACGATCCACAGCCAGCCGCCCCCGCCCCTGAAGCATGATCTGCGGCAAGCGTCACGGCCGGACCCCGAGAACCTCTCCACCGCCGCCACGACCGAGACGTCACGCGTCCCGGAAACGAAGCGATTGCATTGTCAGTCCTGAAATGACGAGCGGCTCTGAGGGCGAGTGACTGACCTCTGACTCAAGGACCCATCGATTCACGGTGGACAGAGCACCAGTTCCCTCGGCTGCCCATAAGAGTCTGGACAGGCGAGCATGGTCACCCGAAGCGGTAGCGAGGGAACCCGGCAAGGCCCTCCCTGACGCTTCGGGTCACATGAGTGGCAGGCACGCAACAAACGGCTCAAGAATCAGCCCGGTCCCGCCATGGCGGGACCGGGCCTTCACTCGCTCACCATCTTAACGGATTAGCGGCTTCACTTCAGGCAGCACGCGTTGCCTGATGCGCAGCAATCGGAGTCGCCGGCTACACAGCAGGCGGCTTTGCCGAAGTCACAGCACACGCAGTCGGCGCACGACGTGCAATCGCACAGTTCACAACCGGCGCAACCTCCCGAACAAGCGCACGCCGTCGCGAGCGACGCCGGACTGGCTGTCAGAGCGGTTGCCAACAGGGCTGTCACAAGAACAGCCGCCAAAACACTCAACCAACGTGACATGGTTCTTCTCCTCCCACGAGGGATTGAAGGGCGGATGATGGGACGGGCGCGGCGCCTCCATTGAGGCGGAATTCAGCGCGCACCATCCCCGGAGAAACCACGCCTAGGCGATGGGAGGTGGCAGCAGCGGTTGATCGGACCGGCTTTCCAGTCGATCGCAGGATAGCAAGAGCTGACCCGTCGGTTGGGCGTTCACAACAACGGTGCTCAAAACGCCCAGATACGCCAAAGGCACGATCAGCCCTGAGCAGCAGGGACAATTGCCGTGATCCTTCTCACACGGATCGCGGTCTTCGGTCGAAGTCGGGTGGCGATCACAACATGACTTCGATGGCGACTCCACATGGCCGCAACACCCGCCGCAGCAGCCTCCACCCGCGCGATCACAACGTGACTCCCCCGCCGCCGACGCCACGACCGGGGCCAGTGCCGGCGCCGAGGCGAAGACCAGGAGCAGAGCCAGAAAGTGGCGGAAGATGGACGTCATACCGGGGGCATTTTATCTCGGATCACCTTCGAGTGACAAGATGTCGTTTTATCGAAGCAAGATTTTTCGGCCACTGGCGGGAGCAAGGTCAGAAATCTGCTGGTTCGGGGTGATGCCGCGTCTCAGATTCTTCCGAAGCCGACGGCTCTGCTGACGGTCGATGATGCCCGCTGCGCGGACTGCTCAGCGGCTGAAGTCAGGGGGTGAGCCGTCCGCTCAGGATGCAGCAGCCCTTGGGACTTTTGATCGGCCAAGCAGACAACGATAATGTGGTCCCTTTAACATTGAAGTTCACATCCAAAAGGACGTTCCATGCGGCCAGCAGTTCCCAATCACCACCGTCGCCTGCCAGCAATCCTCCGCGAGCCTTTGTGGCGAGCCGCGGCCTCGGGATGTCTGATTGCCACTGCATTTGGCTGGGGTTGCCACTCGGGCGAGTCGCCACCGCCGACCAACGCCGCGGAGAGCCGCAACCTGGACGATGAGCCACGGACGCCCACAGCGCCCGCACAGCGCGTTTCCGATGAACCGGGAGTCATCACCATTGCGCAGTTGCGAGATCGTTTGGGAATTGGCGATGCGGGACAGATTCAGAAGGTCGGGGGACAAATTGTCGCAATCGACCTGCGCGGCACCGGAGTCAAAGACATCTCCGCGCTCGCCGGATTGCCGCTTAGAGAACTCTATCTCGAATCCAATCCTCTCTCCGATATCACGGCACTGAAAGGCATGCCGCTCGACAAGCTGTATCTCGACGACACGCAGGTCGCTGACCTCACACCGCTGGCCGGGATGAAACTCACGGAATTGAACCTGTCGCGCACGCCAGTCGCCGATCTGACCCCGCTGAAAGAGGTGGAGTTCGGCACGCTCTGGATACCCGAAACGAAGGTAAGCGACCTCAGTCCGCTGGCGGGAAAGGCATTCATCAGCCTCGACGTTCGCGCCACGCCGGTCGGTGATTTGTCGCCGCTCGCCGGCAATGCGGCTCTCCGGCGGTTGCACATTGGGGAGACACACGTCGAAGATGTCTCACCGTTGGCCGGGCTCACCCTGGAGCGGCTGATTCTGTCGCCGGATCGCATCCGCGCCGGCATGGACGTGCTCCGCACCATGGCGTCTCTCAAAGGTCTCGACACCGAGTTCGACGGCGTGTCGCAGGTCAAGACACCGGAGGAGTTCTGGAACGTCTACGATGCGGGCGAGTTAAGCGATCCAGGCAGAAGTGCCCAATGAGCCGCTGTTGAGTCGCTGTCAGTTCAGGCCGCGGCCATGCGAGTTCCATGATCGCCAGCGACATCTCTCCAGGCAGATTTGCTTCGCCTTTGAGGCGAGGTTGGTGCAACGGTCACCGCTGCTGTTCGGAATCTCGTAAAACGAGATGTCGACGGGCCGCGTCGAAAAGTCTGGTTTCCACAATCCCGATACCGCCGTCGACGGGCTCCTCGCCAAGGATTCGGACTTCCGTCCACATGCGTCCTTCCGAATCCGCAAGACGCCGTTCCTGGATCTGAACTTGGGTTAAGTTGCTCCCGGAGAAGCAGTAACTTGTCTGAACCGTCTCCGATAGGACTTTCGTGGCGGGACCATGCGATCGAACCCAGGCGCCATATCCAGTCGCTGTCAACAACAGGACGCTCGCGCAGAGAAGTGATCTGAATCCGATCCTGCTTTGAGCACTCATGGCCGCCTTATTGCTCACGATCTTGATTGCGTCAAGGTACCATTGGGCGTTGTCGATACCTCCCGCTGTGAACATGATTCGATCGGTAGAAATTGCCGCCGTTCACACTTGAAACACGCCCGTCTGATAGGGCGGGCGATCCTTTGTCGACGGGAGGAGATCGAGCGCCATTTTGAGCCAGGTGCGCGTCTCATGGGGCGGGATGACGGCGTCGACCCAGCCGCGGGCCGCGCCGTAGCGGATGTCGGTCTGGGCGTCGTAGCGGCTGCGAATCGAATCCCGCAACTCGGCGATCTGTTCGCCGGTCAGTTTTTCTCCCTTTCTCTCGGCGTCGCGAACGCGGAGCTGGAGCAGGGTTTCCGCCGCCTGCTGGCCTCCCATCACAGCGTTGCGGGCGCCGGGCCAGGCGAGCATGAGGACAGGGTCGTACGCCTTGCCGCACAGCGCGTAGTTCCCCGCGCCGAAAGACCCGCCGACGATGACGGTCAGCTTGGGGACGACCGCGTTGCTCATCGCGCTGACGAGTTTGGCGCCGGAGCGAATGATGCCCGATTGTTCGGCCCGCTTGCCGACCATGAATCCCTGCACGTCCTGCAGGAACACGAGTGGGATGCCGGATTGGTTGCAGTTCATCACAAACCTCGCCGCCTTTTCGGCGGAGTCCGGATAAATCACGCCGCCGATGTGCACTTCGCCCTCGGCCGTGCGCGTGCGATGTTGCTGGCTGCCGACGATGCCCACGGCATGACCACCGATCCGCGCGAACATCGTCACCAGCGAGCAGCCGTACTCCGCTCGGTACTCATCAATGCTGTCCGCGTCCACGATGCACGCGATCACGTCCCGCATGTCGTACTCGCCGCGCCCACCGAGCGGCACGAGGCTGTATAGATCCTGTGGATCGCGTGCCGGAGGGACTTTGTGATCCGCCGGTGCCGGAGGGACGAACGTGTGCTCAGGGAGCAGCGCCATGAGCGACCGCAGTCGCGTGAGGCATGCCGGATCGTCCGGTTCGGAGTAGTCGACCGTACCGCTGAGCGTGGCATGCATTTTCGCACCGCCCAGTTCCTCCGGATCGACCTCCTGTCCAATCGCCGCTTTGACGAGGGCCGGTCCGGCGAGGCAGAGCTGGCTCCCTTCGGTCATCAGGATGACGTCGGACAACACTGGCAGGTAGGCTCCCCCGGCAATGCAGTTCCCCATAATGGCCGCGTATTGCGGAATGCCGGCAGCCGACATCACAGAGTTGTTGCGGAAGATGCGGCCGAAGTCGTCTTCGTCAGGGAAGATCTCATCCTGTAACGGCAGGAAAGCGCCCGCCGAATCGACGAGATAGATCACCGGCAGTCGCATCCGGAACGCAACCTTCTGTGCACGCAGCAGCTTTTTGACCCCTTGCGGAAACGTCGCACCCGCCTTGACGGTTGCGTCATGCGCGGCCACGAGGCACGGCCGCCCACTGACCCAGCCGATGCCCGTCACAATGCCAGCCGCGGGGACGCCTCCCCACTCGTCGTACATCCCATAGGCGGCCCACAGGTTGAGCTCGAAGAATGGCCGGTCGTCGTCGAGCAGCGCGGCGAGGCGTTCACGCACGGGCAGTCGGCCCAGCTTCCGCTGACGTGCCTGACCCGCCGGACCGCCCCCTTCCCTGAGCCCTTCTTCCTGTTGCAGCAACTGGTCGGTGAGTTCGCGAAGAGTCGACAACGAGTCCTCCAGTGCGGCATGCCTGCAAAATGGGTCGGGTGGGCCCAGTATAGGAACTACAGTCAGCCTTCGCGCGGGTGATCCGTTCAGCCGAGTTCATCGGGTGCATCCGCTCAATGGTGGGAGACATTAGAGCAGCGCCGGTCAGGAAGCGGTCGTTGGGGTGCCTGCGCTTTGCCAGGCCCGTCTCCCGCGGCGATGTCAGCGGCGCCGACCTCGATGCGGAGACCGGGTGCTGGGTCAGTCTCATCACGACATGACTTTGTGGGTGGCATGCTCTCACGCCGCAAGGGGGTGAGCATGAGCACAGAACGTCCTGGCCGACATGGCGACTCGGCCAACGCTGTGACGCCCAGCAACTCAGCCTCGCATGGAACTGCAGTGGAGTCTTGCGGCAGTTCGTTCGACCCGGTGCACGACTTTCGATAAAGAGGACTCGTGGCTCGAAGATCCGTTACCAACGCAGAGAGTTTCCCATGTTTCTGTCTTTCCTGACAATCGTGTCGCTCCTGGCCATCGCACCCGGTGAACCGATCGACGTCTCAGACCGCAAGCAACTCTTTATCGACCGGCGTTTCATTGCCGATTCCGACAATGTCGAACTCCGCACGAATCCGGCGCAAAAACTCGGACTGCTTCGCGACGAACAGGGGGGTCCGTTCCAAGGGCACATCAGCCGGGTTCTCGACGAGAACGGCACGGTGCGGCTCTATCTGGGGGCTGAGTCGGTTGAAGTCCTGGAAAGCGAGGACGGCCTCAATTTTCGTCGGACGGGCGTGACCATTTCCGGCGGCGGGTTCACCACGCTCTTCATCGACCCTCACGATCCGGACCCGACCCGCAGGTACAAGCTGTTCTATCTGGAGTTTTGGCCGCCGTTCGATCCGGAGACGCACGGCGTGTATGCCAGCTACTCGGCGGACGGCGTGCACTTCACCAAAGTGGGCCGCGTGCTGCCGTTCTTCACCGACAATCCCACGATCGTGCATTGGGACGAACGGATTCAGAAGTACGTCATCTACACCCGGGCCTTTTGCTATGACAACGAAAATCAACGGCGCATCGCTCGCATCGAAACCGACGATCCTCTGAAACCGTGGCCTTATACAAAGACGGCCGAGCACCGCCTGTTTCCGTCAATTGACAATTTGCCCGTCGTTCTCGAAGCGGATCACGAAGACGATCCGCATTCTGACATCTATTACAACGCCGCGACCCTGTATCCCTGGGCCCAGGACGTCTACCTGATGAGTCTGGCCAACTTCCGCCATTTTTCGCCGCAGCGGAATCCGTTCATTCGCCCGCGGCAGCCGGATCAATGGGAAGACTTCGGCATGCTGGAAGTGCAGTTGGCCATCAGCCGGGACGGCATCCGCTGGGAGCGGCCCAGCCGCGAACCGTATTTTCCCACCGGACTCGCCGATGAATGGGATCGCTGGTATGCGGTGATGGGACCCGGCATTGTCCGCCGAGGCAATTATCTTTACCAGTACTACTATTCCAGTGGTCGACTTCACGACTCGGCCATACTACGGCCCGAATATGATGAATCCGCCGGTCAACTCGGAGGCGTGGGCGTCGTGCGACAACGTCTGGACGGATTTGTTTCCGCCGACGTCGACCACCACGGAGGTTGGTTGACGACGCCCGTCCTCACGTTTCGCGGCAATCGCCTGCAGCTCAATATCGACACGGGATCGATGGGGACCGCATTCGTCGAACTCCAGGATGTCGACGGTCGTCCGCTGCCGGGCTTCACGCTCGCCGACTGCGAGGAAATCGGCGGCAACTTCATCGACCAGCAGGTGTACTGGAAGGGGAGCTCCGACGTCTCCTCGCTGGCGGGCCTGCCGATTCGCATCCACTTCAAACTGAAGCGTGCCAAGCTCTATGCATTTCAGTTTACGGAACGTTGACCACCACGCCGGCCCACCGCTTGGTGAAGGTGAGATTCCTCGGCATGATGAATTGAAATGTTGGAAGAGGTTGGGTTTGAAGGCATGGTCACGGAGGAGGTGGGGGACGGATTGGCCCAGGCGTCGGGCCAGGTTGAGGGTGATGTGACCGAGGACGCTTTTCACATGGGCGGCCCGGCCGGTGCGAGTGCGGTCGTGCTCTTTTCAGAACGTGACATCAAGCACATGGAAGCAGCAGTTCTCGATTTTCCAGCGGCCACGCAACCGGCTGAGCAGCGTGGCCGCATTCGCTTGGTTGCGGGAAAGTCTGGTAATGGCATAGGTCACACTGGAACGCTCTTTGCCACCCACGGTGGTGTGGCGTTCGAGGTGGATGAGTTGTTTGGCTCCGGACGAGTCGAGGTCACCGGAGTCAACGAGGTTGGTTGTCGTCGTGAGCGTGCGGGTCTCGATGCGTCCGCGGCTTATCTCGACGGTCCGAGCCG
>JAHBXU010001070.1 GCA_019636315.1 Planctomycetaceae bacterium
GGACCTTGCCCTCGAGGGACAGAGCACTGCCGGTGATGCCGGTACCAGGGATGAGCTCGACGGCGGCGGTGACCTTCAGCTCGTCCGCCGGCGTGCCGTTCTCGGCCAGAAAAGCGGAGAGCTGCATGGCGAAGCAGCCGGAATGAGCGGCGGCGATGAGCTCCTCCGGGTTGGTGCCACGCTGTCCTTCAAAACGACTCGCAAATCCATACGGATACTCCGAGAGCGCTCCGCTCTCTGTGGTAATGGCCCCGCGACCGTCTTTGATTCCCCCCTGCCAGACTGCGGAACCTTTCCGGATGATCTTCATGGTCGTGCTCCTGATTGTTAAAGAAACCAACCCATTCAGGATGATGGAGCGAACGAGTCTCCATCAGCTGTTGCCAGCTCGGAAAATGCGGACCGCATCGCTCTCAGGATCTCCCCCGACAGTTCTGCGTCATCCACGGCTCGCGCGAGGACGATCGCTCCCACCAGCGACGCCCATGTCGCCAGGGCCTTCTCTCGCCGTCTGCGGTGGGAACGGCCCGGAAGTCGCTCAGTCAGTATATCGACAAGTCGGGAGAATCCTTCCGTAAAGCGGCGGCGCACCCCTGGCGACTGACGGGGCATCTCCGCGGCCCAACACGCGGCGGGGCATCCTGTTCCCGCGTCATCGCGGTGACGTGCTGCCAGATAACGCCGGGCGACCGTGCCTTCCGGATGCGCCCCGGCCCCCTTCAGCTCGTCCGTCCACAGATTGTACTTTTCCTCAAACGCCCGCGCACAGGCCTCCGCGGCCAGATGATCCTTGGAAGTGAAGTGCCCATAGAAGCCGCCATGGGTCAACCCGACTTCCGCCATCAACTGGGCCACGCCGATCCCTTCAAAGCCGCGCTCCCGGAACAATCGAGCTGCCGTCTCCAGAATCTGTTCGTGATGCCGGGCCACTTGCTCCCGACTGACTTTCATGGCGAAAGGACCGAACGTGGGGTGGCTTGACTCGTTAAATGACGAGCGTCATGATAAACGCGGCCGGCCAACTTGTCCAGCGCTCGCGGAATCAGGTGGTGGGTCCGTTGAATCATTGCGTGCGATTGGGTGGCATGGCGAGAGCCGGGTCGCCATGTCGGCGTTGACGCTTCGTGCTCATGCTCACCCGCCTTGCGGCGTGAGTGCATGTCACCCACGAAGTCATGTCACCCATGACGACATGTCGTGATGAGACTGACCCAATCCCCGGGATCACGAACCGATCCCGGAGACATGCGGCGTCCGATCACACATCCGATCACACAATTGACTCCAGGAGTGGCACACATGGCACAGGAACTCGCGGGCAAGGTCGCTGTCGTCACTGGCGCGTCGAAAGGCATCGGGGCTTCCATCGCCCGCCACCTGGCCGCCGCGGGGGCGGACGTCGTCGTGAATTACTCATCCAGCCGCGCTGGAGCCGATCAAATTGTCGCCGACATCGCCGCTCAGGGAGGCAAAGCGGTCGCCATTCAAGCCAATCTCGCCTCTCCGGAGGACATCGAACGACTGTTCGACGCAGCCGTCGAGACATTTGGACACCTCGATATTCTGGTCAACAACGCAGGGATCTATGAGTTTGCTTCCATCGAAGAGGTCACGCCGGACCACTTCCATCGGCAGTTCAATGTGAATGTCCTGGGACTCCTTCTGGCCACGCGTGCGGCTGTGAAGCACTTCGGTCCTGACGGCGGCAAGATCGTGAATATCAGTTCGGCCGTCGCCACACTCACCCCGCCGAATACAGCGGTGTACTCCGCGACCAAAGCAGCCGT
>JAHBXU010001071.1 GCA_019636315.1 Planctomycetaceae bacterium
CCCCCGCAAATCACACGCACCGGACCCCATCGGCAAGTGGGAGGCAATCAGCTGATCGGCAATATCGTGCGGAGGCACCGAATAGGTGTCCTCGGCGAACGGCGCCCTGCCGTCGCGAGACCGATAGAGCAACAAGTTGCGATAGCTGACACCCGGATGAAACTTCCAATGCTCATCCCCGCAACAGGCCTGCTGCATGAGTTCAATGAGGTGAGCGCCCAGATCGCTGGGGATCTGTCCGGCGGTGAAGCTTTTCATCCGCCCTTCTTCCACCGTGACCAGATTGCAGCGGATGGCCCAATCATCCGGTCCCAGTTCGATTCCCTGGGCGGCGGCTTCCAGCGGCGCGCGGCCCGTATGGAACTTGAGCGGGTCGTATCCAAACAAGCTCATCGTTCCGACATCGCTCCCCGAGGGCATCGACGCCGGCACGTTGTCCGTCAGACCGAGTTCGCCGGCCGCAGCGACGGCATCCATGTGCGGCACTCGAGCCGCCTGGAGCGGGGTTTTGCCGCCCAGCGAGTCCTGCGGTTCATCCGCACAGCCATCCGGAATGATCAATGCATATTTCATAAGCGTGATTTCGATCGACGGTCCACGGCGTCAGCATAGCGAACGCGGCCTTGTTCCCAAACTCAGACATCGACCGGCACGACGGAGGCGACGACGACAGAAGACGTCGCCGCGGTTGTTCGATAGACTCGACGCCTTCGTTGCGCCCGACCACTGACTTCAATCCTGTGTCCGATGTCCAAAAACGGAGACGCCAAACCGACCCCTATGATGCAGCGGTATGCGGAGGTCAAGGCCGAGACCCCCGGATCGCTGCTGCTGTTTCGCATGGGGGACTTCTATGAGCTGTTCCACGAGGATGCGCAGATCGCCGCGAAGGTGCTGGGGCTCACGCTCACCAGCCGCGACAAGGGGTCGACCAATCCGGTCCCCATGGCCGGGTTTCCCTACCATGCTCTCGACGGCTATCTCCAGAAGTTGATCGCCGCCGGCCACAAGGCGGCCATCTGTGATCAGGTCGAGGATCCCAGGACGGCGAAAGGGCTGGTCCGCCGCGAAGTCACACGGATTGTGACCCCGGGCACGTTGACCGACGAGTCGCTCCTTGATCCACGACAAAGCAACTTCGTCGCCGCCGTCGCGCCCTCCCGGGATCGCATTGGACTCGCATGGCTCGAACTGTCCACCGGGCGGTTTGTGTGTGAAGAGTTGAGCAATGAGAGTCGGGAGTCGGGAGTGGACGGCGGAGGGCGGCATGCGGAGATCGGAGCGATTGGGCCTTCTTCGACGGCGCTGCTCGACGAGCTGACTCGCATCCAACCCTCCGAATGTCTGATCCCGGAGGGCGCCGGCAAGCTGCCCGCGTTCTCGGCTCTCGACTCTGGACTCTCAACGCTGGGCCCTCAACGCTCCACGCTCTTCACCGAACGGCCTGTATGGAACTTCGCTGCCCGGACGTGCCGCGAGACGTTGCTCAAGCACTTCGGAACCAACACGCTGGAAGGGTTCGACGTCGACGCCGAGTCGCCTGCAGTGACGGCCGCCGGCGCCCTGCTGGAATATGTTCAGGAGACGCAGCGTTCGGAACTTGGACACATTACACGGTTGGAGCCTTACCGCCGCGGCGCGTCCATGCTTATCGACGAGGCGACCCGCCGCAGTCTCGAATTGACACGCACGCAGCGTGACGGGAAGCGGGAAGGCTCGTTGCTCGACGTGCTCGACCAAACGATCACGCCCATGGGCGCTCGCCTGTTCGCCGACTGGC
>JAHBXU010001072.1 GCA_019636315.1 Planctomycetaceae bacterium
ACGACCTCGCGTGTACTGCGAATCGGTTGATTCAAAGACCAGCGTGTCGTTGCAGAAGCATCGGATGACGTTGTTGTCGACGTGCACCCGGAGCCGGTTCCAGTCGTCTTTGCGATAAGCCGGCGAGCCCTTCTCAAACAGCACCTGCCAGGAATAGACGTCCGGACCGTCAAAACGCGAGAAACGGAGTTTGCCGCTGCTGGGATAGAATCCATAGTGCCGTTCGCCGCCGTCCGCGTGGAAGATCAATCCCGCGGCGCCGTCGTGCTGGTCCAGCCGCACGCTCACCGCAATTTCGTAGGGCGGTTCCGGTGCATCACGTTTGGAGAGAACGAAGGACCGTCCACCGAATCCGCGGCCGCGACCTTCGACCAGAATTCTTCCGGCCCGTTGCGTCCATTGGACGTCGTCCGGTACGTCCCAGTACCGCGCATTGAGTGTGCCGATTGTCAGCCACCGGGACATGGGCACCGGATTGGGATGCTCCAGCAGCAGCTTGAGATCATTGACCGGCGCGGCATATCCGAGGTTTTGGGCAACGCGCGATTTCAATGAGAGCAATCCCTGCACACGTCCTTGCAGATCGACCAGCGGACCGCCGCTGTTGCCCCGCTCGATCGGGATCGCCAGTTGAATCATCGGCCGGCCGTCGATGTTCTCCCGAATGCCGGAGACGATCCCCTGCACGACGCTGTGTTCCAATCCCAGCGGATTGCCGAACGCCACGACCGTTTGCCCCTGCTTGAGCGTGTCGGAATCCCCCAGCTCCAGGGCGGGAAGTCCTTCGGCGACGATCCGAATCAACGCAAGATCATGAACACCGTCCGTGGCGTGCACTTCGGTCACGGGAAATGTCTTGCCGTCGTGCGTGCGCACAGTGATGGGACGTGCTTCGCCGAGGACATGCAGGTTCGTGGCGATCATGCCGTCGCTGCGGACGATGAACCCACTCCCCAGTCCCTGCTGGGCGCCGTCCCGACCGGAAAACGTGACGACGACAACCGCTGGCTTGATGCGCTCCACGAGTTGTTCGACAGTCGGGGTTGGGGCGGGTTTCGGCCCGTCGACGGTTGCTGCAGGCTCCTCACCTCGGAGTGTTGCCGCAACGAGAATTCCGATCAGGGCCACTGACGGGCGAGTCCAGACGGCCGGAGGACGACGCGCGCTGAGGATGGTCATGCAGACTCTCCTGAACTCCGAAGAACGATCTGCCGTGGTGCAGCGATGGCGTTCTTGTTAGTGTAACAGGGACCAACGAATCGAGGCTGTCGATGTCCCTGGCCGATTCCGACATATTATCACGCGTGAAGGCCGGGGAGCAGGGACTCTTGGGGCAACTGGGGCAGCGGTATGCGGATCGCCTGCTGCGCGTGGCCGACAGCAAGCTGGGCGACCGTGCGGCCGCAGAGGACGTCGTGCAGGAGACGTTTCTCGCGGCATTCGAGGCGCGCGACTCCTACAATTCTCAGTTTGCCGTCTCAACCTGGCTCTGGACCATTCTGCTGAATCTCTGCCGTTCTCGCTGGAAACGCCAACAGCGACGGCCCTGGGAGCACGCCTCGGAATTGTCCGAAACTTCATGCGGCTCGGTCCCGCACAGTGAAACGACCGTACTCGGACGACTTATCTGCGAGGAAGAGTCCGAGTTGTTGCATCGACTCCTCAACCACCTTCCGGAGGCTCAAGCCGACGCACTCCGTTTGCGATTCTTCGGCGGGTTGAAGTTCGAGGAAATTGCGTCCACGATGGAGTGCAGCCTGAGCGGCGCCAAGCG
>JAHBXU010001073.1 GCA_019636315.1 Planctomycetaceae bacterium
CGCCGCCGTCTCGCGAGGGATTGCGGTGCACCTTCCTGTCAGTTGGCCACGGGTGTGCGGTTGTGCTGGAACTCCCCGGCGGCGAAACGGTGATGTACGACGCGGGAACCATCGGCGACGCGCGGCGGGGGGCGGGAATTATCGAAAATGCACTCTGGGAACGCGGCATTACACGCCTCGACGCGATTGTCATTTCTCATGCTGATGTGGACCACTTCAATGCGACGGTCGATCTCATGAACTCGATCTCCGTCGGCGCGATCCTCTGCCATCGGACGTTCCTCGACCTGTCGCAGAAGCCGGTGGCTGCGTTATGCGAGGCGGCGGCCCGCGCAGGAGTGCCCGTTCGACTACTGCAAAAGGAGGATTGCATACGCTTCGGACGCAGTCACGTGGAGTTCACCGTCCTGCATCCTCCGCCAGAGTGGACCAACTCACACGACAATGCCAACAGCCTCGTCTTGCGGGTGCGGTATGCTGATCGCACGTTGCTGCTGACCGGCGACCTGGAACGCGAGGGGCTCCTGCAGTTGCTGGAGCAAGCGCCGAATCCGGTGGATCTCCTGTTGTCGCCGCATCACGGGAGTGTCTCCGCCAATCCCGCGGCGTTAAGCGCCTGGGCCTCGCCACGCTATGTCGTCATCAGCGGCGGCGACGCTCGGTCGGAAGCAGCTCTTCAGAAGATCTACCACGGGGCCGAAGCCGTTGTCTCGACGGCACAGGCCGGCGCCGTCAAGGCGCACATCCATCCGAATGGAGAGATGCGGATGACTCGCTGGATTGGCGACGAGTAATATCCGCCGGCGGTGCGGCACGATGCGGCACGGACGTCACCCGGATCGAAACCCAAAGCATCAGCAAGGGCTCGCACGATCGCAGGCATCACGACGTTTCCATTCGACGTCGTCATGCAGCATCACGCGGCAGAACGCCTAGCACAAGGATCGCCTGTCGCTACTCGGAACGGGGAAGGCTGTCGGGCATCGCGGAGGAATCGAGCACGCCGATATAGGGCAAGTGCCGATAGTCATCATTGAAGTCCAAACCGTAGCCGACAACAAACTGGTCGGGAATCAGAAAACAGTGATAGTCGGGCCGGAGGTCGATGACCGTACGGTCCTGCTTCCAGAGGAGGACGGCCGACTTCAAACTGATCGGCCGAAAGGACTGCAGTCTCCGAATCAGTCCCTGCAGTGTTTGTCCCGTGTCGAGGATGTCATCCACCAGCAACACGTGGCGGCCTGAGACGTCCGGAACGAGAGAGGTGTCCACGACCAGTTCACCGGGACTCGTGGCCGATCCTCGATAGCTGGATGCCTGAATCAGTCCGACCTTGAGCGGCAACTGGATCTGGCGAACCAGATCGGCCACGAGCATGAGGCTGCCGGTGAGCACTCCCAGAATTGTCAGCGGCTGCTCGTGGTAGTCCTGAGAAATCCGGGCGCCGAGTTCCTGAACCGCCTTCTGAATTTGCGTCGCGCTGATGAGTGGGCGGACTCCCTCGGTTGCGGAGAGGCGACGTGCATCAGAAGCTGCCGGAGCGCCGGGCGACGAGGACGGAGTCATTTGGCCTCTCAAGGAACCGGCAAGTGGACACGTTTTGCAGAAGCTGTCCGAAGCGGATCGTATTTTGACAAGCGAACCGCGACGTCGAAAGTCACCGAAGATGAACACACTGTCGGGGACGGCAGTCCGTCGTTCTCCTGAAGCCGCCCGGAAGGGAGTGGCATCCGGCACAAACGATCGAGATCGAACATGGGCTGCGCCCG
>JAHBXU010001074.1 GCA_019636315.1 Planctomycetaceae bacterium
GCGTGCCGACGGTCAGCAGGATGCCAAAGCCGCTGATCTGACTGATGCGGCGAAGATTCAACTCGGACTCCTCGCGGTAGTCGTCGGAAAGCCGCCCGAGGCTCTCGGTCAGTTCGCCGGTGAGTTCGCCGGATTGAACCGCCTGCAGAAAGTCGTTGGGGAATGCATCCGTCTGGTGCAGGGCCGTGAAGAAGTCCTTGCCCTCGGCGACCGACGTCACGATCTCCGGTTCGTGCTTCAGATAGAAGCGGTTCTGAGTGCTGCGGAGGCCGAGCCGCATGGCTTTCTGGGCGTTCATCCCGGAGTCGACGGCCGTGCCGAAGGCCCAGGCGAATCGGGACAGAGCCAGCGACTTGATCGTGCTCCCGACCAGCGGCACCGCGAGCAGGACCCGCATTGGAAACGCGCCGAACCAACCGCGTCGAACGCCTGTGACGAACAGGAACGTTCCCGTCGAGGCGATCAGCAGCACACTCCAGAACAAGAGCAGATTTCCGAGCGGCGACAGTCCCAGCAGGAACACATCCGGGGCGCGCATGCCGGTCATGCGCGTTTCGAGAATGTGGAGAATGACAAAGAAGAGGCTGATGACGGCGACCGCGGTCACAAGCTGCATGACGGGCCACGTGACGCCCTGCAGGAACGTCCGCTTCATCCGGACGAGAGCCCGGTAGTGGTCCGCCATCTTCAGAAACGCCTGGTCGAGCTGTCCGGTTTCTTCCCCCACTCGGACCATCTCGATGAGCAAGGGAGGAAAACCGGGTTCGGCTGACAGGGCATCGGCCAGTGGTTGCCCGGCCTGCAGGCGCGATTGCACGCCGTCGAACAACCGCCGCGCTCGTCCGCGAAGCATGCGGGTTTCGTTTGCCCAGGCCTGCTTGACCGGAATGCCCGCCTTGAGCGACGCGCCCATCCGGTAGCAGAACTTCTCAAGTTGCGATGTGGACAGCCGACTGCCGGCGGGCTTGAACGAGGCGTCTGATGGGGTGGTCATCATTCCCTACAATATGAGAGTCGTCCGGGAAATCGATCGCAGGGCGAGTGTTCGCACGTCCGGTGAGGACAGCGATTGCCGTCCGCCGCCAAATGTGGTGTTGCGACGGGTCATGGAAGGATTCTACGCATGTGTCTGTGCGGCAAGAACTCGCTTTTCTCGCCCGTGTCGTCTAGAAAAGTTAGTGAATTGTCGAACGTCAGGTCGCGCCGGGGGAGTGTGCGACAGTTGTCGCGTAGGGAGGATTGAGCGCGTCGATGCCCGAATTACCCGAAGTGGAAACGATGGTCCGCGGCATTCGTCCGTACATCGAAGGACGGCGGTTGGCGGAAGTAAGACGTTGCCCGTGCCGATGTCGGCCGATCGACGTCGCACCGCGCCTGAGGACGATCGTCGCGCGCACCACTGGTCTGACGATTGTCTCCGTGCATCGAATTGCCAAGCGGGTCGTGTTGACGCTGGAATCTGGCGATGCCTTTGTGATCGAGCCGCGGATGACGGGGCTGATGCTCATCAGCAATCCACCGACTCGGAGCCACCTGCGATTCGAGTGGCGGCTGGACGAACAGGGAGTGCGTCCTGGGATCACACGAAAACGGCGATCCGGCAACCGGGACGGCGATCAGAAAGTTGTTGCGGAGGTCGGTTCGCTCTGGTTCTGGGATCGCCGCGGGTTGGGGACCTTGCGGCTATACTCCGCAGAGCAGTTGCAGGTTGCATTGGGACCCGATCACCTGGGGCCCGATGCATTGACGATGTCGATGGAGGA
>JAHBXU010001075.1 GCA_019636315.1 Planctomycetaceae bacterium
CGCGAGGTCTCCATAACCGCCCGCGAAACGCTTCTTCAGGAATTGAATCTGCCGCCGGATGCCAGATTGATCGGACATGTGGGGCGGCTCGCAAAGCAGAAGCGGGTGGACGATCTGTTGTGGGCGGCGCAGGTCCTGCGGCAGGCGGATGAACGCGCTTATTTCCTCATCATCGGTGACGGACCGGAGCGCGCTCGACTCGAACAACACGCCCGCGACGTCGAATGTGCGTCCCATGTGCGGTTCCTCGGCCACCGCGCGGATGCCGCCGCACTCCTGCCGCTTCTCGACGTGTACTGGCTCGGCAGCGATTTTGAAGGCATGTCCAATAGTCTGATGGAAGCGATGACTGCCGGCGTTCCGGTCGTCGTGACTGACATTCCTCCGAATCGCGAACTGGTGACGCACGGACAGCACGGCTATCTCGTCAACATTGGCGATGGCGTCGGTTTTGCGCAGTTCACGCTGCGATTGTTTCAGGACGAAGCACTCGCCCGCACTTTCGGATCCGCCGGTCGTCAACGCATGACGGACGAATTCGGCGTCGACAGAATGGTGACCGCGCACGCAGCGCTGTATCGGGACGTCGTCGGGCGCTCACCATGATGCACGTCGTTCGAGCGCTCCCTGAAGGGAACGGCTCGATGCTGAGTTTCTGTTCGCTGCTCTCTAGTCGTTATTCGCTGACCCCATGTGTGGCATCACCGGCGCTGTCTGGACGAACGATGGTCCCCCGCTTTCCGAAGCGGTGCTCGTGCGGATGATGGACGCGATCCGACATCGCGGTCCGGACGACGCGGGCACATACTTGTCTGCAGACCGGCGCGGCGACGCCGCAGGGCCGAATGCGGCTCTCGGTTTTCGGCGCTTGTCGATCATTGACCTCGATACCGGCCATCAGCCGCTCTCGAATGAAGACGGCGCCGTCTGGATTGTGTTCAACGGTGAGATCTACAACTACCGCGAACTACGGCCCGGTCTTGAAGCACGCGGGCATCGCTTCGCCACGCAGACCGACACCGAAGTCATTGTCCATCTGTACGAGGAACACGGCGCCGCGTGCGTCGACCACTTGAGGGGCATGTTTGCCTTTGCAATTTGGGATGACCGCAAACGACGCTTGTTCATTGCCCGCGACCGTCTGGGGCAGAAGCCGCTGTTTTATCGACAGGAGACGAATCGACTTCTGTTCGCCAGTGAATTGAAGTCGTTGTTGCAGGTTCCCGGTGCCCCGCGCACACTCGATCCGCACGCGGTCGATCTGTACCTCACCTACCAGTACGTCCCGGACCCGTGCTGCATCTTGAAGGGTTATGCAAAACTCCCGCCCGCGCACCGCGCCATGTGGGAAAACGGCCGGCTCACAGTCGAGCGGTATTGGCAGCCGCCATACGCCGAGGCTCGGGAACCTATCGCAGCGACTGCCGAATGGACTCCTGACGACTGGAGGCGCAACCTCCGCGAGACGCTGACGGAAGCGGTCCGTCTGCGAATGCGGTCCGACGTCCCCTTGGGGGCGTTTCTTTCGGGAGGGATCGATTCGACGATTATCACGGGGTTGATGCAGTCGCTCTCCGAGCGGCCGGTGCTCACATTCTCGATCGGCTTTCCCGTCAAAGAGTACGACGAGCGGGCCTATGCGCGGCAGGCGGCACAGCACCTGGGCACGGAGCACCACGAGTACATCGTGGAGCCGTCCGCCATCGATTTGCTGCCAAAGATCATCTGGCACTACGACGAGCCGTTCAGCGACAGC
>JAHBXU010001076.1 GCA_019636315.1 Planctomycetaceae bacterium
AATCTGGCTGAGCGCGGCGGAAGGAGGCCGGCTGGATTTCTCCGCGACTGCCTCCCGCAGTTGCCGATACTCACGGACCGGCCGCGCGATCCAGGTTCCCTTCGGCCACACGTCGGGATTGTCGGCAGGGACGAACGCTTCGCGAATGACGGGGCGTTCCGCGCGGGGGGGCGAATCAGCGGACACTGGCGCGAGCGTCGTTAGAACGGCCAATACCGCATAGCGGCCAATCGACTGGAGAACGCACTGGGGCGACTGCCGCCGTCGGCGACGCCGTCGCCGTTCATCGATCCCGGCGGCGCGGCACGTCATGAATTGAGTCCCGATTCGGACGCAGCGGCCGGGCGCAGATGAGTCGTCATCAGCTGGGGATCGCGCTTTGCCGACGGAGCCGAGTCAGATTGGCGATCCCGTGTGCTGTGGTTGGATTCCGGCCAGACGGCGCGCGAACGCCGCGGCAGGCGGATCGGGCCTCCGTGAGTCGCGTAATCCAGCAGTGCGGCACAGATCGGCAAGACAAGACCGAAAGCGGCCGCCTGCAGCAGCAGCAGCAATGGTTCGGCCGCCCATAAGAAGCCTGCCATCAAACACAAACCCATACCGAGCCATAGCGATGGGTGACGTGCCGCCGGCACTTTCGCCAGCAGGAAACTGATCGAAAGCGTGAACCCGGCGCCGAACAGTACGATCAACGACTTACTCAACGTGTGAAACCGAATGGGCCCCGGCGGACCGATCGTGCGATACGGATAGACGTTGGCCGAGTCCATTGACGTCGAATCGCCGAACGATTCGTGAAGGATGTAGTCCCTCATTTCCTCAAATGCCGGACGCGGTTGGCGCGACCAGACCAGCCAGTTTCGCTCCCAGTCAAACTGCGGCGTCATCGTACTTGGTGAAACGAACAGATGCTGAGATGGCGGCAGCCGAAGTTCCCACCAGGTCTGTTCGATCCAGACGCCTTCCGGAAACTCCGGGAACTCGGCCGTCTGGCTTTGCCACCACCGTCGAGTCTGTTGCCCCAGTCGGTAACGAATCGTCAGTCGGGAATCGACAGGCGCCCCGGACGCCGTCCCGCCCGGCAACGACAGGCGAAACTGTTGCGGGAAATCCGGATCCTCGAACAGCTCCCCGTCGCGGAGGGAGGCGCCGTTCCAACTGAATTGCGGCGTTTCGGCATGCTCCGGCAGGCGCACGAGGAGACGGCCAGACGCCCGGTCGGTCAGGTACGTGGCCGTGCACAGCGCCCCTCCCGACTCATCGATCTCCGACTGCAGCAGTGCCGACGTCATCGTCCACCGGACGGGGCTCGCGGAGAGTGAACGGTTCAGGACGAGCGACACCGACTCGACCGGCTGATCCGTGATCCATTGCGGACCGTCGGCCACGGTGATAAGGCGCGTCCAGTTCCTGTCGGGGACCGAAATCGCAAACTCCTGTTGCTCCGACACCAGCAGGCGCACTCGCCCATAGGCCTGATCGAGACTCCGAATCACCGGCACCGAAATTGTCTCCGTGCCAGCATCCGGTGTGCGCTTCACAACATACTCGCCGACGACGATGTCGAAGCTTCCCAGGCGCGGCGCGGGAAGGTCCAGAGAAACGATCTGGCCCGACCACTCAGGCTGCAACGGCGTCTCTCCATTCAGTGAGAATCGCAGCGACTCGGATCGAAATCGTTCCGGACTTGCTTCGGCGAGATCGGCAGGGATCTGCAGCCGCACGCGCGAGATGCGCCCATATTCAACGCGGTA
>JAHBXU010001077.1 GCA_019636315.1 Planctomycetaceae bacterium
TGAGGGCCTGCCATTCTTCGCGGTCTTGCCACGACACACACTCGCGCGTTGCACCATGTCCCTGAGGAGACCGATTCTCGCCGCTGCTCTCGATCGCTGCGAATCTTTCCTGGGAGCCCTCACGGTCCAGTGAACAGATGCGCGATGTGGTGCGGCAATTTGCCGACGTTGTGAGTTGCCCTCAAGCTGCGACAGAGATGCTCTGTTCGCGGCGCATGAAGTCTTCGCCGTCTGTAATCAGCCAGTTTGAGCGCCGCCCGGCTAGCGAAAGAGTTCCGCGGGAGCATCGACGATGGCCGTCTCGGATGCATTCCCGACAGAAGCCGGCAGAGTGAGCGTCTCATCCGGGGAGGAGCGTCCCAGCAGAGTGCCCCAACTGCGGGACGTTTTCGCTGACGCGGATGAATCCGGCCTGGTTTCAACGGGGGATGAGATCATTTCATTCTGGAAGCGGCTGACACCCTTCGTCGGCGACGACTTTTCGCGTTGTGGAAGCAGGTCCATTCCAAAGAACGGCACAGGCGCGTTGCTGTCCATCTGAAAGAACGTCCGGCCAACCTGACATCCGGATAGCCCAAGGGCAGCGAACAATGCCAGCGGCACAATCGCAGCGGTGATCATGTTCCATGCAGGGGATCTCATCCCTGATCTCCCAGGCTCCGCCGATTCGCCGTGTTTCGAGGATTGCCCCGCATCCGATCGCTGGTCGTTTCCGACGAACAGATGGCGGTGAGGCATCTTCCCATTCAGAAGTCTGATTCGTCCCTGGAGCTGTCCATCGCCGTGACTTCCGGCTCCCACTGTTCTGGTACGCCGCCGAGACCTGGCATGGCGAAGCTGCTCTCCGTGCTGGGCGTGCCGCTGCAACCGGAGCAGCAAACGACGATCAGGAAGAGTGCGAACGTCGCCGCGATGGGAATGTGCGTTGGTCGCATCAGCGTGGGGCTGAGAGCGTGCGGAAGGGAATGCGGGACAACGAGGGGCAGTTGAGAGGCGCGGTAAATATCAGATCCCGCCCGATGTGCCAAGGCGAGTTTTCCCGTCATTGGCCGCTCGGCCGCTCCTGCACCCTCTCGGGGCCATTCGACGTTGTGCCCTTGAAGGGTTGCGGCAGATTGACGATAAGTTGTCAGGGCGATCCGAATCGGAAGGCTCTCTTGCAGAGGGCCTCTTTCCTCAATTCCGTAGGCGCAGATTATCTGCACCGCGGGGCCGTTTCCCAGTTGGTGCGCTCAGCAGACAGCGAATCAGGGGCGGCGACCGCCGGGCAGCAAGAAAGATGACGATGGACGACGCACCTGCAGATTTTCAGATTCGATGGCATGGCGACGCAGTCGTGGTCGTCCCCAGCGGCAACCTTGAGGCAATGAGTTGGGATCTGATCGAACAGGCGGCCGACATGGTGATGGCGCCGCTTTCCGATCAGAAAGTGCCGCTCGTGGTCTTCGACCTGAGTGAAGTGGGATACTTCGGGTCTGTGTTTCTGGCGCTTCTGCTGCGTTGCCACAAGTTTGTGAAAAGCCGCGGCGGCGAACTCGTTCTATGCGGTGCGAGCAAAATGGCCCGGGAACTGTTGCGGATCACGGCACTCGATACCCTGTGGGCGATCTATGATGATTGCGACTCGGCGTTAGACGCCGTCGGCGCCTGACGCCGCGTGGGCGTCACCTCGGCGCGATCGACCGCAATGCGGTTGCTCTTGGAGTCTGGCCATTGCTCGAGGCCAGCGATGGGGGGCGTCGAGTGTTGTGGGT
>JAHBXU010001078.1 GCA_019636315.1 Planctomycetaceae bacterium
CCGTACTCGAGCCGTTTGAGTCAGAGCCGTTGATCTCCTCGGTGCGTCGACGGCAGGGAAACGGCGATGCCATTGTTCTCCAGATTGAGCGCGGCCATCGGACCGACATCCTCGTCATCAACGCGGATCGAGAGCAATCGATTCCTATCGGTCAGGGAGACATCGTCGCCCACTTTCGTGGAGAGATCGGTGTGCTCAGCCTGCGCGACGGCAACATCGCCCATGTGTATGCCCTGGGTGAGGGAGGGTGGCGCGTCGATGAGTTCCAGTTGTCCTCTCGTGGTGTCGTGAGTTGTCCGCTGATTGCGGCCGAGCCGGAAGCCTTGCTCGTCTCCGCCGCCGACCTCGATCCGCCTTCCGCAGGCAGCATCTTCCGCCTGCTGACCGCTGATGGCTGGTGCTATCCCTTTCATGTCGCGGCCGCAGCGCTCAACAGCGACACAACCCTACTTCGACTGCAAACGGTCGAGGGAACACCGCTCACCTATGATGCGGCGACCGAGCAACTTCGATTGAATTCGTTCCCGCAGCGCCAACATACTGGTCCCGTCACCATTGAGTGGCTCTTGCCGGCGATTTGGCCTGCCAGTGCAACTCCCCACCCGACAGCCGATTAGTCCGTCATTCACGAATCCGACTCGCCGACGCGACACTGAGAAATCTGCGACCACCATCAGACGGTTTTCATGCGATCCGGCCGTCATCGCGCGGCTGCCGTTCCACGGAAGCGCCACACAGAATGACTGAATGGGAGTACCTTCGATGAACGTCGAAACCCGACGGGAATTCCTGGTGACCACCAGCGCGACCCTCGGAGCCCTGGCGGCGGCGACTCTGCCGCTCCCCGCGGCCGAAGACAATTCCCCCCGCGCACCGCGCGACGCCGGTGATGGGATTGGTCTGCCGCGCGGCTGGCGGACGTTTCGCAAGTATGATGCGCACAACCACGTCATGCAGGCCGTGCACCAGCAGGAGGCCGACTGGTCGCCGGTCGAGAATCTCATTGAGGCGGCTGATTTTCTCGGAATCGACAAATTGTTCTGCTCGCGGCCGCTCACTGGCGGCGTGCTGGCGGAAATCGACGCCGTTCGCGATGCCAACAACTCCATCCTGGCGGCCATGCGGCGTTTTCCCGGTCGGATTGAAGGATATTGTTTCGTCCAGCCCGGCAATGGCGCAGCGGCCCTCGACGAAATTGACCGCTGCCTCGATGCCGGGATGATGGGTGTCAAACTTTACAACCAGTTCAAGTACAACAATCCCGTGATATTCCCCATCGCGGAGCGATGCGTTGAGCGACGAATTCCGTTTCTCGGCCACTCGGCATTTCTCACCGACCCCGCCACGCTCGCCGTGCAACCCAGAACGTCCAACGCGCTGGAGTTCGGCGAGTTGTCGACGCGCTATCCCGAACTGATGCTCATCCTCGGTCACGTCAATGGCGGCGGCGACTGGGAGTGGGCGATCAAGGCGCTCAGGGACTTTCCCAACGTGTTTGTCGACACCAGCGGCAGTGTGCAGGAAGATGACGCGGTCGGTCTGTGCGTGCGCGAGCTCGGTCACCACCGCGTGCTGTTTGCGACGGACCTGACCATGGAAGGCGGCGTCGGGAAGATCCTGTCGGCGGAGCTGACGTCCGAGCAGCGTGAGGATGTTTTCTGGAGAAACTTCCAGCGGATTCTGGATCGGCGCGTGACATGATCATCGACGTCAATGCATTCATCGGCCACTATCCATTCCGGCGTCTGCGAC
>JAHBXU010001079.1 GCA_019636315.1 Planctomycetaceae bacterium
GGAGCGGTCATGGACGGCTGCCGGCTTTGAGAGCCGGTGAACTGACGGAGTGATGTGCCCGTTTGGGCAGCGATACATCCCCCAACGAGCCGTGTGTGATGTCCCGCCATTTCCCACATCAGTCGCGACGCAAGTCGACACGGGTGACCCGTCGTTCGACACCGGCTCGGGCCGCGCGTCAGCGAGGAACAACGACCGGCGTGCCGCGGCAGCGCCTCACGCGGGAGTCGAAGGGCGATCCCTTCTGCCCGCCCGAAGTCTGGCACGAGCCGACCGCACGCGACCGCATTGAGATCATTACCCAATCTGCAGGGGTGGGATACATTCATCCCGTAACGGCCGCTGAAGTTGCGGCACGGATTGAAGATCTGCCGTCCCGTTTTCGTGAGCCGCTCGAAGTCGTCCAGTTGAGCACGATGACGCGGAAACGGGCGCTCATGCCGCTCTACGGCCTCCAGTGGGGATCCACCGTCTATTTGTATCCCATTGAGGAGACGCTCGTTGAGACCTATCGTTGTCCGCCGCTTCCCTCTCAGCAGATTGAAGCCCGCATGTTTGGCGGCGTCTGGCGGCAGATCGGGCCCCTTTGGTGCCTGGAGTGGACGCTCCCTGCACTCAAGGACTTTTATCTCAACAATATTCTCATTCATGAAATCGGCCACGTGAACGATACGCGCAACACAACCAGCCGCGACCGTGAACGTTACGCCGAGTGGTTCGCCATCGAGTACGGCTATCGCGCTTCGCGGCGGCGTGCGTCGTCGAAGTGATGGTGTTCGACAGCGTGGGAGGCGGCCATCGCACTCCGGTCTTGCCGCGGCGGTTTGCAGAGTCGTATAGTTCGGCGGCCCCGCAACCACCCGATCTTCGGTTCGGCAAGACAGGTCACGATGACCGTACGCTCTACAGATGATGCCTTCGCTGCGGAATCCAGCGACGATCGCACGTTCTGGTCCGAGGCCGATACGATGTCTGTCGACGACATCGAAGCCGCTTATGCGCGGGCCATGGAAGCAGTCGACGCGGTTGAGCACGCTGTTCCCGAACTGGCCTGGTCAGAGTCTCCGGAGAATTCCGTCACCGGAGACGATCGGGCGCATGCCACGCCCGGCGCTCCGCCGGGTTCGTTGATTTCCACCGAAGGTGGTGCCATTGAGAAGGAGTCGGGCGGCGCCGCGGAGATTTCCAGCAGTGGGAGAGAGCAGCTCCTGCAACCGCAGCAGGTTCTGGAAGCTGCGCTTTTTGTGGGTGGCGAGCCGCTGCCGGCCAAGCGATTGGCACATCTTCTCCATCGGGACTCTGACACCGAGTCGGTCGAAGAATTGATTACGGGGCTGAATCAGCAGTATGTCGAAGAGTCCCGGCCGTACGAGATTGTCCTCCGCGAAGGCGGCTATGAACTGACGCTTCGGCCGGAGTTTGAGCGAATTCGCGACCGCGTGTACGGGAGAAATTCAAAAGAAGTCAAGCTGACTCAGGAAGCGCTCGAGGTGTTGGCGCTGGTCGCGTATCGACAACCGATTGCCTGTCAGGAGATTGTCGACGCCGGCAAGGCCAATGCCGCTGCCATCTTGCGACAACTCCTCAGGCGCGAGCTTGTGCGCCTCATGCGCAGCGAAGGGTCATCGGGCGAAGTGACCTATGCGACGACGCCCCGGTTCCTCGAGCTCTTTGGATTGCGGCATCTCGACGAACTGCCGTTCCCCGATGACATGGCGATCAAGTAGACGCTGGTCACCCAAATCCA
>JAHBXU010000108.1 GCA_019636315.1 Planctomycetaceae bacterium
TCGTCCGCGACGCCTTCAGAACTCAGTTTTCCCCCCTGGCGGTACCAGCGCGCGACGCCGGAAATTGTAGCAAAGATATTGAGCGCGGCGATATCCGGATTCAGATCCTGAAGTTCGCCGCTCGCCTCCAATTCCCGCAGCGTCTCTCGGACGAATCCCAGATAATGTCGCTTACGCTGAATGATGGCTTTGCGCTGCGGTTGAGGCAGGCAATTCACTTCATCGCTGAGAATCGAGATCTGCCCGCCGCCGTCGGCAACCAGGAGGACATGATTGCGGATCATCCGCTCCAGCCGCACACGTGGATCATCAATCCCGGCACAAACCTGGACGACCCGTTCTTCGACGAGCGACATCGCAAAGTCGATAATCCGAAACAGCAGGTCCTGCTTGCCGGTGGTGTAGTAGTACAGCCCCGCCTTCGTCAGATTGACGGCGGAGGCAATGTCGTTCATGCTGGCCGCGTCGAATCCTTTTTCGCAGATGATCTTGGCAGCCGTGCGGCAGATCTCGGCAGTGCGGTCCTCCACGCTGCCATTTGAATCCTTCTTCGTCGAACGTTTTGTCGTTTGGGCAGTCACACAGGTCTCCCGCAGTCACGATTCGCTGCTGCAGCGTCTTTTTCGATTCTTAGTGCGGTGGACACACGGAGTTCACACGATTACAACGCCCGCAACGTCCCGCGGCCTGCCATCCTACCGACCGTACGGTAGAATTGTCAAACTGCCCGGTCAGTGCGTGCGGACCCGACCCCAAAAGAGGTATGTACGATGTTTGGGGCACGCTTCATAGAGGAAATCCCGCAAGGCTTTCCGCAATTCCAGATCTCCCGCCGATGAGCACGCTCCTTCTCGTCCGTCATGCCCAGGCGTCGTTCCTGGAGGACGACTATGATCGATTGAGCGCCCAAGGTGAGATTCAGGCGGCAAAACTTGGCGAATATCTGGCGTCCACCGGCATCACGATTGATGAAGTGATCACCGGCCCTCGACGGCGGCACCAGCACACGGCCGATCTGGTGGGCGGCGCCATGCAGCGCGCCGGGTTGAACTGGCCGGTCCCGATTTCCCTTCCCGAATGGGACGAACATCAGGTCGATCGGTTGATGGGCGAGCACGCGGCGCGGCTTGCCGTCGAGCATCCTCCGCTCAAGCGACTGATCGAAGAATCCCAGGTGTCCGCATCCCCGCCTGAGCGGGCCCGCCGGTTTCAGCGGTTGTTTGAAGCCATCGCTGAGCGTTGGCTATCGGAGACAGCAGGCCATCCGGAGATCGAGACATGGAAGGCGTTTCGCACCCGAGTCCTCGCCGGACTCAATGCGATCGTCACACGCCCTGGTCGTGGACGCCGCGTGGCCGTGTTCACTTCCGTGGGAGCCGTCACGGTCGCCTTGCAGCGAGCGATGGGATGCGATGACGAGACGGCGCTGGCAACCGGTTGGCGGGTCTGGAATTCCTCGGTGACCGAGTTTGTGTTCGCAGGCAGCCGGTTTACACTCGATCGCTTCAACGCGCTGCCACATCTTCCAAATCCGATGGATTGGACATACCGATAGCCCAAACTCTCGGTCGCTCGAAGCGTGAGCGACGGCATTGCCGGTCGCCCTTGCTGACGCTTCAGGTTACGATGGGCATGGAGCGAAGGATTCCTCGTTTTCGCTGATTCTCACTGCGAGCGACTTCATGGACTTTTCCATCTCTTCAGAGACTCGCGATCTTCTCGCGACCGTGCGGGAGTTCGTCCAGCGGGAGCTGATACCGCTGGAGGACGCGGCACGGGGCCGTTCGTTCAGTGACCTGTTGCCGCTCCTCGCAGAGAAACGGCGGATGGTCCGCTCGATGGGCCTGTGGACGCCTCAGATCCCCAAGGCATTCGGTGGGGTCGGGCTTGGATTTCTCGAACATGCGATGGTCAGTGAGGAGTTGGCCCGCTGTCCGTACGGACACTTCGCCTTCAATTGTCAGGCGCCCGACGCGGGGAACATGGAAGTTCTGATCGAGTTTGGCACGCCGTCGCAACAGGAGCGCTGGCTGAAGCCGCTCCTGCAGGGCGAGATCCGCAGTTGCTTTTCGATGACCGAAGTTGACCGGCCCGGGTCGAATCCCGTGTGGATGGACACCACCGCCGTCCGCGTGGGCGATGAATATGTGATCAACGGTCGGAAATGGTTCACCACGGCCGCGGACGGCGCGGCATTCGCCATTGTGATGGCCGTCACCAACCCCGACGCGCCGCCGCACGAACGAGCCAGCATGATCATCGTGCCGACGGACACACCGGGATTCGAGCGTGTCCGCAATATTTCGTGCATGGGGCATGCCGGCGACGGCTGGGACAGCCATGCGGAGATTCGCTACACCGACTGCCATGTGCCCGCTGAGAATCTGCTTGGAAAGGAAGGGGCCGGCTTCGCCATTGCTCAAGCGCGGCTCGGGCCCGGACGCATCCATCATTGCATGCGGTGGATCGGCATCTCGGAGCGGTCGTTCGATCTGATGTGTCAGCGGGCCGCGACACGTGAAATCGCCCCCGGCATACCGCTGGGCACGAAGCAGACCATTCAAAACTGGATTGCCGACAGCCGCGCGACCATCAATGCCGCGCGTCTGATGGTGCTCCACGCGGGATGGAAGATTGACCAGGTGGGCGCCCGCGACGCCCGCATCGAAATCTCGGCAATCAAGTTTTACGTTGCGGAAGTCATGATGCAGGTCATCGACCGCGCGCTCCAGACCCACGGAGCGCTCGGCATCAGCGACGACACGGTGCTCTCCTGGTTCTATCGCAACGAACGAGCCGCCCGCATCTACGACGGCCCTGACGAAGTCCACCGCACCGTCCTCGCCCGCCAGGAACTCAAGCGATACGGCATCTCGATCTGATCATTGAACGAAACACCTTCGGTCAGCCGTCCATTTCCCCTGTGCGGCGATTCACTGGCGAAACTCCCATGTCCTCCGCGCTCGATCAGTCCCGCCCCGTCCGTTCCGGAGAGGAACTGGATGTCGCGCGGCTTGAACCGTATCTGCTCGAACATCTGCCGGGCAGCAATGCTCCCTTGACCATCGAACAGTTCCCCAGCGGGTACTCGAACCTGACGTATCTGCTACGTCTGGGCGATCAGGAACTTGTCCTCCGCCGGCCGCCGTTTGGCAACCAGGTGAAGTCGGCACACGACATGGGCCGCGAGTACCGTGTGCTGTCACGGCTGTGCAAGGTCTACGCACCAGCGCCCCGGCCGCTGCTGCACTGTGACGATCCAACCATCATCGGTGACGCATTCTATGTGATGGAGCGTCGCCGCGGCGTCATTCTCCGCAAACCGACTCCGCCGCCCGAACTGGCGGACCATCCGGACCTCGTGCGGCGGCTGTGCGAATCGTTCATCGACAATCTCGCCGCGCTCCACACGCTCGATTACGCGGCTGCAGGACTCGGCGACCTTGGACGCCCCGACGGCTATGTTGAACGTCAGGTCACCGGATGGTCCAAACGCTATGCGGATGCCAAAACCGACGATTATCCGGAGGTCGAGCAACTCAGTGAATGGGTGCAGGCCAATCGTCCGGACGATTCCGGCGCGGCCCTCGTCCATAACGATTACAAGTACGACAACATCGTGCTCGACGCCCACGATTTGACGCAGATCGTCGCGGTCCTCGACTGGGAAATGGCAACGATCGGCGATCCGCTGATGGACCTGGGCTCGTCGCTTGCCTACTGGGTCGAGCCGGGCGACGCTCCCACGGAACATGCACGGGCATTCGGCCCGACAATGGCGCGCGGCAGCCTCACGCGACGCGAACTGCTGGAAGCCTACGCCGCACGCACCGGAGCCGACGTGTCAAACATGATGTTCTACTACTGTTTCGGACTCTTCAAACTGGCCGCCATCATCCAGCAGATCTATGCCCGTTACCGCCGCGGCGTGACTCAGGATCCACGGTTCGCCTCGCTGAACATGATGGTCCAGTCACTCGGCCGGCGCGGCATCGACGCCATCGCAAAAGACAGCATCTGAGACACATGAACGCCCAAACTCTTCAGGGAAAGACGCTGTTCATCACTGGCGCCAGCCGCGGCATCGGCAAGGCGATCGCCTTGCGTGCGGCGCGCGACGGCGCCAACGTCATCGTGGCCGCCAAAACGGTCGACCCGCATCCACAACTGCCCGGCACGATTTTCTCCGCCGTGGAGGAAATCGAACAGGCGGGGGGGCAGGCACTGGCCGTCCCCACGGACATTCGATTTGAAGATCAAGTCGAAGCGGCTGTCGCGGCCGGCGTCGAGCGTTTCGGTGGGATCGATATTCTTATCAACAACGCCAGCGCCATCTTCCTCGCCGGCACGCTGCAGACGCCCATGAAGCGATTTGACCTGATGCATGGGGTCAATGTTCGTGGGACGTACCTCGTCACGCAAAAATGCCTGCCCCATTTGCTTCACGCCGGCAATGCACATGTTCTCAACATCTCACCGCCGCTGAACATGGAGGCCCGCTGGTTCGGTCCTCACGTTGCGTACACCATGTCAAAGTTCGGCATGAGCCAATGTGTACTCGGCATGGCGGCGGAGTTTGCTGAGCAGGGAGTCGCTTTCAATAGTCTCTGGCCCAGAACGGTGATCGCTACGGCGGCCGTGCAGAACCTGCTGGGAGGAGACGACATCATCCGCCGCGCCCGCAAACCTGACATCATGGCCGATGCAGCGCACATGATCCTCACCCGCCCCAGCCGCGAGTGCACGGGCAACTTCTTCATTGACGAGGAGGTGCTCGCGGAGCATGGCATCACCGATTTCACTTCGTATTCGGTCACGCCCGGCGCGGCATTGCTTCCCGATTTCTTTGTTTGATTATCGAGAAGCTCCCTTTGCTGCGCGACATCACATCAGAGCCGCGCCCGTCAGGAAGCGGCCACTCTGACTCGCAGAAAACGCAAACGCAATCTCTCTCGGCAGACGTCATCAGACCAACCGCTTATCGACATCATCGGTCGATCAAGAATCGGCAGGAGCATTCGTCCGTCGATATTCGGCCGCTTCCTGAAGGGGTCGGCTCAACGGATCGAGTCGCTTCACGAGATAATGCTCATCGACGGTCCGTCCATCATGCATCAGGGCGTCCGGTTCGGTCCCCCAGACAACGAAGCCGGCACGTTTGTAGAGTTGCAAGGCCGTACCTGCGGCTGATGTCGCGCACAAGTGGAGATGTGTCATGCCGGGGAGGGTCTGGGCGTGTTGCACGGCCGCTTGCAGCAGCGCGGCGGCGACGCCCTGGCGACGGCTCGCCGGTGTGACATACATACCCCACAGGTGCCCCTTGTGCGCTGACTTGATCTTGGGGTCGCGATCTAAGCCAATCGTGCCGACCAGCACGGGCGAAAACGCACCAAATACACACGACTCTGCCCCTCCCACGAGATCGCGACGAGCCGCGTCGATGTCGATGAACCGGTCATCGTCCGGCGAAGAGCCAAACGCCAGGGGCGCATCCTGCAACGCCTCGCGGCGAAGTTTCAGGAACTCGCCAGCATCTGCCGCGGTCAATCTTCGGATGATCATCATGAGTCGATTGCGCGAGCGATTGAATCGCACATCAAGTTAGAATGTCGAGTGGAGGAATATCGCGATGCATATCTTGCGGCTGGTGATCCTGACTGTCGTTTGTGGACTCGTCGCCCCGGCCTTCAGCCGGACCGAGGACACTGCAGAATCTCCTGAGGTTCGTTTTGCGAATGGTTGCGTGGCCGCTGACCATCCGCTGGCCAGCGAGGCCGGCGCAGAGATGCTCCGGCAAGGCGGAAACGTCGTCGACGCGGCGGTCGCGACCGCGTTTGCCCTGAGCGTTGTGCGCCCCGAAAGCTGCGGCCTCGGGGGCGGCGGATTCATGGTGATCTGGAATGCCGGGAAACAACAGGCGATCGCCGTCGACTACCGGGAACGGGCCCCGGCTCGGGCGAGCCGCGACATGTATCTTGACCTCAAGGGCCGAGCGACCAATGGACTGGCGAGCCGCCACGGCGGTCTGGCAGTCGCCGTGCCGGGGGAGGTCGCGGGGCTCTGTTTCGTGCTGGAAGAGTACGGGACACTCGATCGAGCAACCGTTCTCGCACCGGCAATCCGTCTGGCCCGCGAGGGATTCGCCATTGATGCGACATTTCGCGCGGCCCAGCAGGAAGTGCTGGCCGAGCTCGCCGAAATCCCTGAGGCAGACGACCGCTTCTCGACGCTGCGAAATCTGTACCTCAATGGAGGGACGCCCTGTCAAGTCGGAGACCGATTTCACTCACCGCTCGTCGCTGTGCTGGAACGGATCGCGTCGCACGGCGCAACAGGTTTTCATGAAGGTCCCGTCGCCGCAGCGATCGTCGCTGAAGTGCAACGGCAGCAGGGAATCCTGACCACTGAGGATCTATCCAGCATGCGGCCGACTGGGCGCGAGCCGCTCCGTGGCAGGTTTCAGGATGATGAAATCATCACCATGCCGCCGCCGTCAAGCGGGGGCGTCGCTCTGATCGAAACGCTCAACATCCTCGGCGCGTACGAACAAATTCACCCGGATCAGGCTCTCGCGAAGCTCGGCCACAACACGCCGCGCACGGTCCATCTCGTCGCCGAAGCATTGAAGCATGCGTTTGCCGATCGGGCCGAATTTCTGGGAGACGCCGACTTCGCCAAAGTCCCCATCGAGCGGTTGTTGAGCCGTGAGCATGCGACGCTGATCGCGGCGAAGATCGACCCGCAGCACATCCAGCCGCACGACATGTACGGCCGCTTCATGCCGATCGACGACAGCGGAACCAGTCACATCTGCGTCATCGACAATGAGGGAAACGCCGTCGCGTGCACCGAAACGATCAACACCCATTTTGGGAGCTTTGTCGTCGAGCCGACCTATGGAATCGTTCTGAACAACGAGATGGACGACTTTGCCGCAGTGCCCGGCCAACCGAATGTCTTTGGCCTGCTGCAAAGCGAAGCCAATGCCATCGCCCCGCACAAGAAGCCCCTCTCCAGCATGTCCCCGACAATTCTCGTCCGGGACGGAAAAGCGGCTGTGGTCGTCGGCGGATCCGGCGGCCCACGGATTATCAGTGCCACACTGCAAGTCTTGCTGAATATCGTCGTACATCACCAATCGGTCGGCGATGCGGTTCGCTCGCCGAGGTTCCACCATCAATGGCTGCCAGAAACATTGTATCTCGAATCGGAGCTGACCGGCCCGCTGACGATTCCGCTGGAAGCCGCGGGACATCAAATCACGGTTCGCGAGCCACTGGGCGTGACCCAGGCGGCGGTGCGCACAGAGATCGGCCTGAGCGCCGCCTGCGATCCACGCAAGGGAGGCCGTCCGGCCGGGCATTGACAGTCCGTGCCGACACCCATCCACCGTCTTCCACAAGGCCTCTCGCCACTCCTCTACTGATGACGACGCTTCTGACCGCAAGGTCGCTCGACCCAACTCGAACGGATGCAGAGAGACTTGAAGGTCACAGCGAGGTTGAACAACCGCCGGGACGGGGGATGGAATTCTCGACGATCAGTCCGGCAGTGCCACGTCGCCATGGTCATGCATGGATGAGCAGCCTTCGGAAATCGTGCGTCTCCCTCTCGAGAACCATACGCCGAAACGTCCGCACCGAAATCCGCGCGGGCGTCCACTCGAACCATCACCGACCCGTTTTCTTGCGAAGGAAGCATTCCGTCGATACATTGACCACGTAGCTTCCAGTGTCGTCCATCAATGCCTGCGCCTTTTCCTGGTTCAGGTTCTGCATTGATGGCCGTCACTCGCGTCCAACCGTCCCCGTGGCTCAATTGGATAGAGCGTCGGCCTCCGGAGCCGAAGGTTGCAGGTTCGAATCCTGCCGGGGATACTAAGGCACGTAAGGACTTACGTCGAATCGGCCTGGTCCGTCACGTCAGCTTGGCACACAATTCGGCACGGAATTCGAGATTGCGGAACGAGAAAACGGCCCCGGCCAGCGGCAACTGACCGGGACCCAAGCAAACCTTTCGGCTCGCTCGTGTGGATTCTCATCACTCGTAGCCGGAGGGTTTTTTCATGGCTCGTCGCCCGAAGCCGTGGTTCCGCAAAGCACGCGGAGCTTGGTTCGTCACGCTGGACGGAGTTCAGCACAATCTCGGCCCGGAGAAGAAAGCAGCATTCGATCGGTTCTACGAACTGATGCGGCAACCGCAGACGCGGACAGTGTCTTCGCAGTCGCTCGTCGCGGTGGTTGACGCCTTTCTCGACTGGGTGCAGCGGAACCGTTCGCCTGACACGTACGAGTGGTATCGCTATCGGCTGGAGCGGTTCTGCCAGCGTTATCCAGACCTCAAGCTCGATGGCCTGAAGCCGTTCCATGTGCAGCAGTGGGTGGACGGCTACCCGGACCTCAGCCGCACGTCGCGGCGGAACTACCTGCGGACGGTGAAGCGGTGCTGCAAGTGGGCTGTTCAACAGGGTTATCTGCCCGCCAGCCCCGTGGAGCATCTCGAAATGCCCGGCGGTGACCGCCGCGAATCGATCGTCACGGCCGACGAGTATCAACGACTGCTGTCGCTTGCGCGTGACGAGGCATTTCGCGATCTGATCGTCGTGACCTGGGAGACGGGTTGCCGTCCGCAGGAACTGCTGCGGGTCGAAGCGCGGCACGTCGACCTTCCGAACCAGCGCTGGGTGTTTCCCAAGTCTGAGGCGAAGGGCAGGCGGCAGCCGCGCGTGGTGTACCTGCCGCCACCGGCGGTGGAGATCACCGAACGTCGTCTGGCGGAGTTTCCGAGCGGACCGCTGTTCCGCAACTCGGCTGGCAAGCCGTGGACGCCGGACGCTGTCAATTGTGCGTTCGACCGTTTGCGGGTGCGGATACTCAAGGACCTGCCGGCAGGCAGCGCCGAGAATATTGCGCGAGAGATCGACAAGTTGATTCCCGACCTGGACCCGCAGCGAATGGTCGACGGTGAGGCGGTCCCGAAGACCGCAAAGCAAATCCGCGAAGAAGCCCGACGCAAGGTGCTCGCCCGCCTGGCGAACAACCATATCCCTCGTTACTCGCTGTACGCCCTCCGGCACTCCTGGGCGACGCGGGCGCT
>JAHBXU010001080.1 GCA_019636315.1 Planctomycetaceae bacterium
AAAACGATTGAGTTCCGCCGGCACCGGTTGCGTCTGCAGGACGCCGTCGATGCGGTAGCGGATCTTCATTCCGCGCGCCTGAGCTTCGAGGTGAATATCACTCGCGCGGGCTTCCACCGCTTCGGTGAGGATTTCATTCACGAGCCGTACGACCGAGGCCTGCTGGGCCATCTCAGCCGCTTCGGACTGGTCCCATTCCAGATCGTCAACGATCTCGATCGACTCATTGGCGGCCGTCTGGGCCAACATGCCGTCGAGCGTTTCAGCCCCGACGCCAAACTGGGACTTGATCAGCGTCGCCAACTCCTTGGCGGCGACAAGAACGGGAATCACGCTCAATCCAACCGCCGCGCTGGCGGCGTCGATCGCCTGCGTATCAAAGGGATCGGCCAACGCCAGCTCGAGGACGCCGTCGGTCATCCGCAGCGGAAAAATTCCGTGTCGATGGATGAGCTTCACGGGAAAGCGGCTGACCAGACTCGAATCAGCCTGAACTGACGTCAAATCGGCGCTCAACAGGCCGAGGGCGTCGGCGATGCGCTCGATGACGTCCTGCTCATGCTCAGCGTTCTGCTCAAAGGCAAACTGCTCGAAATGGCCGTCGGCTTTGTATAAGTCGCGGGCTCGCCGCAGTTCCATCGAAGTGAAGCGCACGGGCACTTCGGAAGGCGCAAGTTCAGCGCTCACGCTGGGCGTACTCTTTTGGGTGGCCGGCATATCGGTGAGTCTTCTTGGTGGGACTCTTGGGGACAACCGAGTGTGCGAATCGGAACCGGAAGGTGGGATGTTCCAAAGGTGGGACTGGACCCCATAGAAGAGCCCAGGCTCGCATCGGTCGTCGGTTACTCAACCGTCAGCCTCTACTAATAGGCGATCTGGCCAAGATTGTCAAGATATTCCATGAGAAATGTCTGATTGCAACTGTCCCGAGGACGGTCCTAAGTATATGGTGTCATAGGAGAAGGAGAGATCGTCCGAGATTCCATTCTGTGAGCAGGCCGATGACGTGCTGCAGCTGTTTTTCCGTCCTCCGCGAGTCATCCATCGCGTGGCACAACATGATCGGACGCCGTCAGTCTCTCATCGTTGTTGCTGCGCTAATGGGGAACGTGAGCCGTGCGGAGGAGCCGTCGGCCGTTCCCGCCAAGGTCGTTCGCTATGCCGACGCCGTCTTCCGGCGATGCGATCTGGACGGTGACGGCCGTCTCACGGAAACCGAATGGCGATCCATCGGCGTCGACCATGCGACGATTGATCTCGACCAGGATGGCATCATCTCGCGGGAGGAGTTCCTCGAGTATGTGCTCCGATTCGGTCGTGCCCGCTCGCCCGTTTACTCCAGCGAGACTCTCAATGAACCGGCCGCTGCGCCGAGTTCGACCGCGGACGGCGCCGATGCCTCGTCGGCTATCGAAGTAAACTCCGCCCCGGAAGACGTGGACGCATCGACGAACGCTGCCGGAAAGGAGGGTGTTGCCGGGACGGAGGGAAAGGACGCAACCCCACGGACCACGCGGTATGCCGTCCGTGCCTCGCGCGGGTTGGGCAAGCTCCCCGGCTGGTTCCTCGCCCGCGACGCCGATGGCGACGGTCAATTGACATTGCGGGAATTCGCCGGCGAAGCGGGAGGAAACAGCCGCGAGTTTGAGCGGCTCGATCGCAACAGAGACGGCGTCATCACGCCGCACGAACTGACGGCGCCGCGCGAGGATGGCGCTCCCCGCTGAGCGGCACTTTTCTTCGA
>JAHBXU010001081.1 GCA_019636315.1 Planctomycetaceae bacterium
ATCGCCAGGCCGCCCGCCAGCAGCATCATGAGGACCGTCGATGCGCGGCCGACCCGTACCAACTCGCGTTCGGACGCGTTGGGGTTCAGAAATCGCTTCCAGACGTCATTCACCACATAGGAAGACCCCCAGTTGAGATGCGTGGAGATGGTCGACATGTAGGCGGCCGCCAGCGACGCCACCACCAGTCCAAGCATCCCGTGCGGCAGAAACGTCAACATGGCAGGGTACGCCAGGTCGTCTTTGATCTGCTCGTCCGGGAGCTTGGGAAACTGATCCCGCAAGCTTTCCAGGTCGGGAAAGACGATGAGCGAGGACAGCGCCACCAGAATCCAGGGCCAGGGACGGAGCGCGTAGTGAGCCACGTTGAAGAACAGCGTGGCGCCGGTTGCGTGCCGCTCACTCTTGGCCGCCAGCATGCGCTGCGCCACATACCCTCCCCCGCCCGGTTCGGCTCCCGGATACCACGTACTCCACCACTGCACCACGAGAGGCAATAGAAAAATAGCGATCAGGTGATCGCGGCTCTCCGTCGTACTGAAGTCGAACGACGGCGTCATGGCCATCTTGCTACGCACCGCCTCGTGCGAAAACAATCCGGTAATCCCCCCGACCTCCGGGTGCTGAAGGGAAACCACGGCGGCGCCAATCGCGCCTGTCATGGCCACCAGAAACAGGACGAAATCGGTCAACAGTACGCCCCGCAACCCTCCCATCGTGCTGAAGCAGACCGCCACTGCCGAAGCAACGATCACCGAGGCGACCGGGCGAAATCCGAGCATCACGGCGCTGATTTTAATCGCAGCCAGCGTGACGATCGCCATCACGATCACATTGAACAGCACGCCCAGGTAGACGGCCCGAAACCCGCGCAGAAAGGCCGCCGGCGCACCGCTGTATCGCAACTCGTAGAACTCGAGGTCGGTGGTCACCCCGGAGCGTCGCCACAATTTGGCATAGATGAAAACCGTCAACATGCCCGTTAGAAGGAACGCCCACCAGGCCCAGTTTCCCGCGACGCCGTCCTTCCTGGTGATATCGGTGACGAGCAGAGGCGTGTCCGCGGAAAACGTT
This sequence comes from Planctomycetaceae bacterium, assembly GCA_019636315.1. Taxonomy (GTDB): domain Bacteria; phylum Planctomycetota; class Planctomycetia; order Planctomycetales; family Planctomycetaceae; genus JAHBXU01. The sequence continues at coordinate 1,075 of JAHBXU010001081.1, forward strand.
GTCGCCACCATCGAAAACCCCAGCAGCCACCATGGCATGTTGCGGCCCGAAAGAAAAAATTCCGCCGCACTCTTCCCGGCCTGCCGGCTGACAAAGGCGCCAATGGCCAGGGTCAGGGCGAAGAAACCTCCGATAACGGCCCAATCGATGGCTTCCAATTGCATAAAGCGAATTCCTCGGCGGTGGCCAGCACAAGCGGCCGGTGGTCATGGCGTGACGGAGCACAATCACACTCGGTGCAGCCCTTGGGGCGTCACACAGTCCTAACGCCGATGCGCCCGGATGTCCAGCGGTCGGCATGACACAAACCCGCAGGCATCACTCCACAAGCCACGAGCGCCCCCCTGTTTTGACCAGATCAATCGCGGCCGCCGCCCCTGCAGTCGCCCGCCGCACCAAATCCCCGCAGGTCACCGCCCCCCGAAAACACAACAAGGGACTACGGCGAATTCGCCGTAATCCCTTGTCTCGTGAGTGCCCAAGAGAGGACTCGAACCTCCACGTCCTTTACGGACACTAGGCCCTCAACCCCGTCATCTCGGGGTGATTTCGACATCTTCAGCCCTCTCTGCCGCGGCACAGCACCCCCGCCAGCAGACCCGTCACAAAGGCGATCAGCAGCTCCAGCGCGGACGCCGCGAACGGGTCGAGACTCAGCGCTGCGAC